>CAYVGW010000017.1:0-43022 GCA_964450895.1 uncultured Occallatibacter sp.
TAAGGAATCAGGCTGAACCGCCGCTCAACTTTCAACTATGGATGGGACATCCTCCTATTCGGACCTTCTCACAGGAAGATACGTTCCGAGCGTTGGAAATCGAAAGCTTGATGAAGTCGAGGTGGACTGGACACTCCCAGCCGAGATGGTACCCACAATGATGTTCGTTCTATATGCTTTCTTTTATAGCATTATTGAGGATTCTGAAGATGGTCTGAATGCATTTCGCATTTGGCGGTTGAAGTACCCGGATGAACTCAAATCAATCAATGCCTTAGAGAAGCAGATTGCGCCTCTACGGCCCGAACTCAAGGTTTTTCGCAATCGGCTTGGCTTTCACGGAAGCCGGTCTCAGCAGCACGAGGCGAGGGGGTTTGAGCTTTTTGGAAAGCATTCCGGGACGAAAATGCTTGAGACAATGAAAGTTTTTAAAGCCTTGAATGCGGCTTTACTATCAAAAGACCTTGCCAGTCAACACAACTCGGCTGAAGAGTTAGCGCAAGCGAGATTACTGCTCGATGCAATACCCGCTCGATGCGACGAGCTTGGGCGTTTGTGACCTACAAATAGGCAAGACATTAAGCCGCCAAGTGCGGTTGCCCAGACCCCGACTATAGAATCAAGACCTCAGTACTCGGCAGACGGTGTAAGATTGATTTCGATTTTGGAGGAAGAATATGAGCTTGATTGGCGATGGATTGGAGCTAATGGGCCTCCTCGACAAGGCTCGAAATGCAGAGCTTTACAAGCAGCTTGGCGACTGGATCGACAAGGTTCGCGTTCTTCAATTGGAAAATGATCGTCTGCTCACCGAACAGAAAGAGTTGAATGAGCAACTTCGATTCAAAGGTGTAGTTGAACGCATCAAAGGACACATGTTCATTCAGGGCGACGATGAGGAAATATGTCCTCGATGCGCTGAGGCCAAATCGATACAGATACACCTTATCAGCCATCACTCACAGCGACCACCTTGGCAAAAGGCATTTTGTCCCGAATGTAAGACTGAGTTCCAGCATAATGTACCCTACACAAGGCAATTACTTGAACAACGTCTATCCACGTCATAATGCGATCTTCTGGAAGCCGTTCTACGCCCCAACTGCCATGCGCCGAGCTTTCTCCCGCTGCAGCCGTTCGGCCAGAAACACCTTGAGGAGCGACTGGTAGGGAACGTCGCGCTGGTTGGCCAGTATCTTCAGGTCTTCGACCATGGCCACGGGCAGCCGCACGGAGATGGTGCGCAGCGTGGGCTTGAGCTTGACGAACTTGACCCGCTCAGCCTGCGACCAATCGACGTATTCGGTCGAGTCGGCCCCCTCACCGGTTGAAGACCAGAACTCAAACTCTTCGTCTTCGTTTTTGAACTCAGGAACCTTCTTCATGGCGTCTGTACTCCTCAGCTTCCCTTCGATTCATGTCGCGGGCCGAGATCACCCGAATCAGCTTGCGCCGGACCGTATACGCGACAAAGAGCAGCCTCCCGCGCGAGGTGCGGCCAATAGCCCGGTAGCGCTTCTCGCTCGACGAGTGCCTGACGTCGCCGCTCACCACCAAAGGCTCCTGAAAGAAGACGTCCTCGGCCTCCTCCGGCGTTACCTTGTGGCGCTCCCAGTTCTTGACGATGTTGGCTTCATCCCAATCGAAACCGACACACTCGCCAAGTGGATCGCCAACCGTCATAATATGTATATATCACATATGTACAAATCAGGAAAGTGAGCAAACAACTCCTTAATAACCCAAAGAGTTTGGGTTATGATTACACAAATGGCTGAGCATTCCGTCGTCACAACCGATGCCGAGATCGAATCCGCGCTCGAAAGAGCGAAACTCCTCGACAGAGGCCCACTGGCGCTCTCCGTCGAGCATATTCCAGATCTGAATCTGCTCATTGTTGCACTGACCAATCAACGCCGATTGGTGCTGCCCGTGGAAGACGTGCAAGGGCTGGGCAGCGCTACGCATGAGCAGTTACGGAACTATGAATTGCTGGGCCGCGGAACAGGCATCTCTTTCCCGGAACTGGACGTGGACCTGTACGTCCCTGCGCTGATTGAAGGTGTTTACGGAAACCGCCGCTGGATGGCGCAACTCGGCAAGAAGGGCGGCGGAGCCAAATCCGAGGCCAAACGTGCAGCAGCCCGGATCAACGGAGCCAAAGGCGGCAGGCCAAGACGAACCGTTGCGATGAGCGCCTGATACCGGCGCGGACGAGGACGTCCGCGATACAGCCGGCCGGGAGGCCGGCGCTACATTAGTTTTGATCGTCCCGCCGGTGCAGCGTCGGCTTGTCGTCGTCGCTGGAGGAGCCAGTTGTGCTGGATGGGCTGGTCGGGTCGCCGGTGCTGGTTCCGGACTTGCGTAGCGAGGGCTTCTTCGAGTTTTTGGTGTCGGTGAGGCGACGCTTGTTTTCGATGCGCGCCAACCGCGCCTTCACGTCGTCAAACTCCGAGGTAGTTACCGTGTACTCGTCCCGCGCCGGCAGAATGCGGGCGATCTCCTCCTGCGAGTGGAGGATGCGGTCCGGCGTCTGCGGGTGGTCGCTGAAGGCCTTGGAGACCAGCCCCGGCTTGCGCTTCTGCAGCGCCTGAATCTTCTCAAAGAAGGTGATGAAGGCCTGCGGATCATAGCCGGCGCGGTACATATATTGAATGCCAAGATAGTCGGCCTGCGTCTCGAACTGACGGTCGAACTTGAAGAAGGCCAGCGGAACCGCCAGTTGCGAGCCTTCATAGATGCCATAACCCGTCCAGCCGCCGACCAGAATCATCACCGGAATCATGCCGATTTGGGCATAATTCGCGCGCGTCATCTGCTTGGCGATGTGATGGGCGCAGACGTGAGCCGTCTCGTGGGCCATCACTCCGGCCAGCTCCGCCTCTTCGTCGGCATTCAAAATCAGCCCGGAATTGACGTAAAAAAATCCGCCGGGCAGCGCAAAGGCGTTGATCTCATCCGAATCGATCACTTTGATGGTGAACGGCACCTTGCAGTCGGAGTTCTTGACGATATTCTGGCCGATGCGGTTCACGTACTCGGTCACCACCGGATCGGTAATCAGTTTGGCGGCTCTTTCGACCTCTTGGGCGTAGGAGCGGCCCATATTGATCTCGTAGTTGGTCGAGTACCAGTTGCCGATTCCGCGTCCGCCGATCTCGCGATTACCCACGGCATTCACGTCCTCAATCGAGCCGGGCTTCACTTTAATCTGTTGACTGCCCACTTCAACCACCTTGTCGGGATTGACCGTAGTCGCCGCCGCATCGCCATTCACCGGCGCAGTTCCCGGAGCGGGCGGCTTGGCGGGCGCGGGAGCGTCGCCCCCCACTGGCGTCGTGCCCGGAGCCGGCTGAGCCGCGGGCGAATTCGACGCTGGAGTATGCGCGGCAGGCGTGCTTGAGGAAGGAGTACTTGCCGCGGGCGGCGCGCCAGTCGGAGCCGTCTGCCCCCTGGAGCTTGTGGCAAGGAAGAATGCCAGCGCCAGTCCCGCCAGCACCGAAACTTTGGTTGCTTTCCGAACTGTTCTCATAACCTCACCTCCGGCACAGCTTCCATTCTCGCAGCTTGCATCGCGGCTGGATCTCTGACCGAAGGAAGATGTTTTATCAAATGAGCGAACGCGGGCCAAGAGGCCCACGTTACTGCCGACTGGGAGGTCGGCGCACCATTTCCAAATGAAACATTTTCATACGGTCAAAGAACTGGGTTGCGCCTCCCAACGCTGGGCGCGCTTCGCTCTTCTATTTAGACGCTATTCTCTGTCTGTTTGGCAACAGCTCCGGATGCTTTTTGTAGTCCATTTGGAAGCAGCGTTCGTCTGATATAGAGTGGAGTACACGGGAAAGGGGGGGAGAGAAACCTTGCGCCGACTGATAGTTTGGGGAGTTCTAGCCGTTTGCGGAGCCTTGCAGCTTGCCGCCCAGCCGCCGCATCCCCATCCGCCGCTGGTGGATTTGCTGCTCCCGAAGCACCATGGCAGCCCCGCGCCGGCCAATTCCCAGCCAACGCCGGAGATCATTTACGACGCCACCAGCCTCGGCTCGCCGCTGCTGCTCGACAAAGGCTGGCGGGTTGGCATCTCTTCCAAACCCAAGGTGGCAGAACCTGATTTCGACGATTCTACCTGGGCCGTGCGCGATGCGAAAGAGACTTTTGACGAGGTTCCCGACGAGGATCATCCCACAGGCACACCCAATCGGGATTCTCATGCCCCGCACTCGGCGGGCCGCCAGCGTCCCTTCGCGTGGTTCCGGCTGCACATCAAGGTGCCACCGAACCACGCGCCTCTCATGCTGATCATCGAGCTGCCGCCCTCCGATGATGCCTCCACGAGCCAGGAGATGTTGAGCGCGGATGTGTTTGCCAACGGCCGGCAGATACGCCCCGAGGGGCCGCATGGAGACGCTCCGGAGAATTATCAACAGATTTCCCGCATTTACAAGCTGAACCTGGACCCTTCAGAGACCTCTCTGACCCTGGTGTTGCGCTCGATCTTCTTCCCTTCCGGGCCTGGATCGTACACCAAATTCTTTGCGAATCGCAAAATACGTCTGGGCTATCCTGATGAATTGAATGGAACGCTCGAAAATTGGCGCATCAACAACCTCCTCCGCCGCATTCCCCGGCTGGTCAATAGCATTTTGCTGACGGTGTTGGCGCTTTTCCTGCTGGCACTGTATCTCACGCAAAAGGGCCATATCGAGTATCTCTGGCTGGCCTGCTTTGAGTTGCTCCAGGCTCCCATTGCCTTTATGGAACTGGCCGGAAGCACGGCGATTCTGGACCATCTGTGGTACCAGGCCGGAGTCCTTCAATTGCTGGCTGTTTCGGCATATCTATACTTCGAGTTTCTCGTCGCTTTTCTGTCGCTGCGCAGGCGCTGGTATATCCTGCTGCTTCGCTGGAGCGCGCCCCTTATGGCGGGAATAGGTCCCCTGCTGATCTTCGCCGGTCACGATGCGTTCCTAGGAATCTCCCTGGCTGTGATCATGCTGTACAGTCTCTTGTGGATTATTGGCTGGTTTGCCTTCATCTTCAGCACACTCATCACAGCCACGCTGCGCCGCAATTTTGAGGCAAGTCTGCTGTTGCTCTCTCTGCTGTTGAGCCTGGTCGCCTGGATCGAGGGCCTGCTCACGATACGCATGAGCATCTTTGGAAACCAGGCCTATCACTCCCCGCTGACCCTCCATGCCGGGCCCATCCCCATCAAATTTGAAGCCATCGCTAATTTCGCCGGCATCTTCGTTATCGTGCTGATCATCTTTACCCGCTTCCTGCGCGTGCAACGCGATCAGGAGCGCGCCTCCAGCGAGTTGGCCGCCGCGCGCAGCGTGCAGGAGTTGATGATTCCCCAGGAGAAGATGGTCACACCGGGCTTTGAAGTCGAGTCCATCTATAATCCTGCCGCCGAGGTGGGCGGCGACTTCTACCATGTGCAGCCCACCTCCGACGGCGGGATGCTGGTGGTGATTGGCGACGTGGCCGGCAAGGGCCTCAAGGCGGCCATGAATGTTTCCATGCTGATGGGAGCGCTGCGCAGCAACCCGGAGCGCAGCCCAGCCAAGATTCTGGCCGCGCTCAACCGCGTGCTGGTGGGCAGCGATAGCTTCACCACCTGCCAGGCCGCTTGGTTCGGCGCCAATGGCGAGCTGGTGATCGCCAACGCCGGCCACCTGCCGCCCTACCTGAACAGCCAGGAGGTGATGCTGCCCGGTGGCCTGCCGCTGGGCGTTCTGGCCGATGTAAGCTATGAAGAGACCCACCTCTACTTGCATCCCGGCGACCGGATTTTGCTGTTGTCCGATGGAGTGGTGGAAGCCCGCCAGCTCTCCGGCGAACTCTTCGGCTTTGACCGCGTCCACAACCTCAGCAACCAAACTGCCTTCTACATCGCCGACGCCGCCAAGGACTTTGGCCAGGAAGACGACATTACCGTGCTGACCGTCCGCCGGCTGGAACGGTAGGACTTTTTCCTATAGGATCTGAGTTCGGCGTGGACCGGGAGGTCCACGCGACAGCCGGCCGGGAGGCCGGCGCTACACTTCGGCTTGCATCCCACCCTAGCCGGAAAAAACAAGAACGCGGCGAGGTGGGGCATCCATGCAGTAATGTATGCACAATGCCTAAGCGCGCGCATTCACCGCATGAAAAACAGCAGCGCGGTTCCCAGAATCAGCACCACCACCGGCACCCAAAGGTGAACGTCGGTCAGGATGGCGATGAAGGTCGTTGATCGTTTCACAGGTTGACCTCTTCCAAAAACAAGGGAACATCGTAGCGGGAGCCGGAGGCCATCAGCGCTTCAATCTTCTCGACACTCTCGATGCCGCCCCTGGCCCCGAGTCCCATGCAATTCAGCGCCGCGGCCGCGCAGGCAAAATCCAGTTGCCGCTCCAGCGGCCAGCCCTGCAGCAGCCCAAAGATGAATCCGGCGTGGAAGACGTCTCCCGCGCCCGTCGTATCCACCACGGGAACGCGAAAGGCGGGGGTGTGGCAGAGGCGCGTCCCATCCCAGGCCAGCACGCCATCCGGACCCAGCGTCGCGGCGGTCAGGCGGCATCCATAGCGGCGCTGCATCATGCGCAAGGCTTCACTCAAATCCGGCTCCGCCATCAGGCGGCGCGGGAAATCCCGGCTGACGATCAGATAGTCTATGTACTCGATCAGCTCTTCCACGCCGGGATAAAGATCGTCCAGATCGGCCACCACGGGAATACCGGCGGCGCGCGCCCACCGCGCGGCCTGCAGCGCCGCCTGTGTATCGTAACCGTCAATATGCAGCAGGCACGCGTTGACGATCCACTCCCGCATCAGGTCGCTGGGCTGTAACGCAATGCGCTCATCGCGCCGGCAGAGCACCGTGCGCTCGCCCTCGCTGTCCACCAGAATGAGAGACTGCGCACTGGCGCATCCTGGCGCGGGAATGATCCGCGCCTCAACGCCTGCGCGGGCAAAGGCCTCACGATGCAGTTGGGCCGCGTGGTCCTCGCCGAGCTTTCCCACGTAGCGCGTCCGCACGCCCCAGTGCTGGCAAGCCATCACGGTCGTCGCCACCTGGCCGCCGGGAAGCAACCTTGAGGAAAGGTATTCAACCTTGGAACCACGTTCGGGAAATGTTGCAAGAGAGATGAGTGTGTCGGTGGCGTTCAGTCCAACGCCCACCAACTCCACCTGCGGCAAATCAGTCATATTTTCACTATAAATGGGCGATTTGAGTACAGCCATTCCTGGTTTTTCGGAGTATTCGATGGAACACCCACTTCCGTGATCGTTTTAGCGCGATATGATCAGAGTGAAGAGAAAAATTTTCGTCTGCAAGCGCAGGCCGCTGGAGCAGGAACAATGCCGAGCTTTGCTCATGCCATGGTACGCGAGATTTATGAACAACCTGAGGCGATTCGCCGCACTCTGGCGCTCTATCTGACGGACGGGAGTCTGCGGCCGGAGGTGGCCCGCAAGCTGGCGGTCTGGCCGATTCCGCAGGGCGAGATTCTGATCGCCGCCTCCGGCTCCAGCCGTCACAGCGGTTTGGCGGGGGAGATTTTGCTCGAAGATCTCTGCGGCCTGGCCGTGGATGTGGAATATGCCAGCGAGTACAGTTGCCGCGGCGGCAAGGATTTGCGCCATCCCAGCGTTCTGGTGCTCTCCCAGTCCGGCGAGACCTCGGACACCCTGGCGGCTCTGGAGGAGGCGCGCCGGCGCGGCCAGAAGACGCTGGCCATCACCAACGCCGCCGCCTCGACCATGGCCTGCGAGGCAGACGTTTCCATGCCCTTGGCCGCGGGCGTCGAAAAAGCGATTCCCGCCACCAAAAGCTTTACCTGCCAGTTGGCGGTACTTTATCTGCTGGCGCTCTACGAGGGCGCGCGCCTGGGACGCATGGATGCCGCCACGCTCGCCGCGCACATCGGCGAACTGCTGGCCCTGCCGGAAAAGATCGAAGCGCAGCTTGACGGCTGGCGGGCGCAGATGGCCGCTTTGGCCAGCAAGTATAACGCCGCCGCCTCTTTTCTCTACCTGGGCCGGGGCATTCACTACGCCATTGCGCGGGAGGGCGCGTTGAAGCTGAAGGAAGCCTCTTATATCCATGCCGAGGGCTATCCGGCGGGCGAATTGAAGCACGGGCCGAATGCGCTGGTCAGCGACAGTGTGCCGCTGGTCGCGCTGGCCACGGTGGATCGCGGGCAGGAGGCCTCGGTGGTGCGCTATGAAAAGACGCTGCAACTGCTGCGCGAGATGAAGGCGCAAAAAGCCAAGGTAATCGCCCTTGCCAACACAGGCGACGAGGAGGTGGCTAGCCTGGTGAGTGATTGCGTTTTTGTCCAGCCGGCCTCCGAGCATCTGCTGCCCATCTCTGAGGTGATTCCGATGCAGCTCTTCTCGTACTCCATGGCTCTGGAACACGGCGTCGATGTAGACCGCCCCCGCAATCTCTCCAAAGCGGTGGTCGAGAAGTAAGTTGTACCGCTTGGAGTTAGAAACAAATCATGCAGTGGTTTAGAGTGCGGCGTGGGCCGGGAGATCCACGCGACAGCCGGCCGGGAAGCCGGCGCAGCCATTTTGCAGATAAACGTTGAGATGCCTTGCTATAACTTGATGAAGATCTTCCGGCGGTAAAGTACATGGACGGGAAAATAACATACCAGAACAAAAAGCATGGAATAGATCATGGAGACAAAAGGCGGAGGCCCCAGCCAGCGCGGCAGCAAATGAAAGAGAAATTGCTGAAGATTATCACCATTCGGCAGATAGATCGCGGAAAGTACCGGCGCAAGTATCTCCGAAAGCACGTAAGCTGTGAGCGCATTGGTGCCGAAGGCCAGCCAGGGCGTAAGTCCGCGGCGAAACTTGCAGGGTCCATCAATGATCCAGTAGATCAAAGCCAAGAGCGCTATCGAGATACCCGCGGTGAATAGAACATAGGAACTGGTCCATAGGCGCTTGTTGATGGGAAAACTCTGCGCCCAATGCAGGCCGCAGGCTATCAGGAAGAGGCCGCCGGAAAACAAGGCCGTGGATTTTCGTCCGGCCGGGCGATCTAATAACAGCCACGCAGCCGCCAGTACGCCGAACAACGTCGAGGCCAAAGCCGGCAGCGTGCTCAATAAACCCTCGGGATCATAGAATCCCTGGTGATACAAGTGAGTCGAGGGCACCAGCAACCGGTCGAGCCATGCGGCCAGATTGCCGTGGCTATCGAGAATACCGACGGTAACTCCGGGCAGGCCGAAACCGGGCACCGGCAGATGCAGCATCAGCCACCAATACCCCGCCAATGCCGCCAAGCACGCCGCCGCGCTGGCCGCCAGCCTTCCGGCAAGATAGATCATGCTGGCCAGCGCATAACAGAGCGCAATGCGCTGCATCACGCCGTAGTAACGCAATTGGCTGAGATGAAAGCAGGGCAGCGCGTTCAGAATCAGCCCAACCAAGAAGATCAGCAGAGAGCGCTTGCCCACTTGAAGCAGGATGGTACGCCGCGGAACGCCGCGATTCAGGCGCGCGCCGAACGACAGCGTGATGGAAGCACCGACGATAAACAGAAAAAGCGGGAAAACGATGTCAGTCAGCGTGCAGCCATTCCAGACCGAATGCCTGAGTTGCGCATAGGAGACCGCGCCATCCCCGGCGTTATTGACCAGGATCATCAGAGCGACGGTCAGGCCGCGCAGCACGTCCAGCGACTGCAAGCGCGCTCCGCTCTTGGAAGGCAATATCAATGGCTGGCCGGACTGTTGGTTTTGCGCGTTCTCCAGGGACACAATTCGCTCCGGCTCGATCACTTTGTGTAATGCGCGTGCATGAGCAGCAAGCGCGGCGAGCTACTACAATCATAACTGTATCCGGAACGGTGAGGAGCCATGAAAGATTGGCAATTTATTTCCGCAGTTCGTTTCAATAGGAGCCGGCCATTTTATCGCGGCTTTTCGTGGATGCTGATGGCGGCGTTGGCTGTCGCGCCTATCTGCCATGCAATGCCCTCCCAGCAATCTGCGGAAACCATGATTCACTTCACGCCGGCCTCACATGAATTCGTACTTGTCACGCGCGGCCACGGCGCGCCGATCCTGGTGGAAGCCGCCAGCCCTGAGACCGTGCGCACCGTGGCGGGGGTCTTTGCCGAGGACATTGAACGCGTGAGCGGAGTGCGGCCATCGGTAATCGATTCAATGTCCGGGACGCCGGACGATCCGGTGATCGTGGGCGTCGTTGGCCAGTCGGCGATCCTCGACCGCATGAAACGCGCGGGCAAACTGGACACGCGCGGCCTTGAAGGCAAGTGGGAGAGCGCGCTGACCGTTGTGGTCGAACATCCACTGCCGGGAGTGCGGCGGGCGCTGGTTGTGGCCGGCAGCGATCGTCGCGGCGCGGCCTTTGCTCTGCTCACGTTGTCGCGTCAGATGGGCGTTTCGCCGTGGTATTGGTGGGCCGATGTGCCGGTGGCGCGGCATGAAGCCATCTATGTGGATGGTGCGCCCCACTTGCAGCCTGAGCCTTCGGTCCAATACCGCGGCATTTTTTTGAACGATGAAGACTGGGGCCTGCGTCCATGGGCGGCCAAAAAGATGGACCCCGCGCTGGGTAACATTGGACCGCGCACGTATGAGCGGGTTTTTGAGTTATTGCTGCGGCTGCGCGCCAATACGCTGTGGCCGGCGATGCATCCTGGAACCCTGGCCTTCAATGCCATGCCGGAGAACGCAAAGCTCGCTGACAAGTGGGGCATCGTGATGGGCTCTTCGCACTCTGAAGCTTTGTTGCGCAATAACGTGGGCGAGTGGGATGAGAAGCGGGACGGTCCGTGGAATTATCAGCTCAATCGCGCAGCTATCGACGCGTATTGGGATAAGCGCGTACGGGAAAACGGCGGCTACGAGAATTTTTATACGGTGGGAATGCGCGGCGTGCATGATTCCGGGCTGGAAGCCTCCGGCACTGCCGAGGAAAAAGCAAAACTGGTCGAAGAAGTTATGCGTTCGCAGCGGCGGATTCTTGCCGGTCATATTGACAAGAATATGGCCAGCATTCCGCAAGTTATATGGCTTTACAAGGAATCTCTTGAACTTTACCGCGCCGGCATGAGCATCCCCGGCGATGTAACTCTGGGCTGGACGGACGATAACTATGGCTATCTGCGTCAGCTTCCCACGGTCGCCGAGCAGCATCGACCGGGCGGGTCTGGAGTTTACTACCATGTCTCTTACTGGGGATTTCCGCACGACTATCTATGGCTCTGCTCGACGCCGCCCGCGCTGATCCGCGAAGAAATGACCAAAGCCTATGACCATGGCGCCCGCCGTTATTGGGTGCTGAATGTGGGAGACATCAAGCCGGCGGAGATGGACATCGATTACTTCCTGCAGCTTGCATGGGATGAGCCGCGTTTATCCGGTATGGATCAGAAGAGCTTTCTGCGGCGCTGGGCCGCCGAGCAGTTTCCCGCCGCATCCGCGGACAAAATAGCTGACTTACTGGCGAGTTATTATCAACTGAACTTTGTGCGCAAGCCGGAGTTCATGGGATTCAACGGATATAACGACGGCATCCATCGCACGGCATTCAATCCCCTGGCGTGGGGCGATCAGAACCGGAAGCGCTTGTCGCAATGGAAGAAATTGCGCGACGATGCGATTGAGTTATCCAAGCGCATGGCTTCCGAGGAACGCGACGCTTTCTTCGAGTTAGTCAGTTATCCGGTCCAAGCGGCGGCCGCGCAGAATGAAAAGTTTCTCTTCACGGACCGCAGCTTTCTGGATGCGCACCGGCAGGAAAGCCCCAGCGCAGATGCCGCAAGCGCAAAGTCGGCCTACCACCGCATACAAAGCCTGACGGCGGAGTATAACTCTCTCCACGGCGGAAAATGGGAGGGGATGATGTCCGCCGCGCCGCGCGACCGCCAGGTCTTTCTGATGCCGCGCACGGCCAGCACGGAAGACGAAGCGCTGCCGGATTCCTGGGGAGCGGGCATGGATGGAGCACAGACAATTTCCATCAACGCAGCCTGCTACACGCGAAAAAACGACGGCGCGCAGGCAAGCTGGAAAGCGCTGCCGGAGCTGGGCATCTCCGGCGCTTCGGTCGAATACGGCGCGCCGGGATTGCTTGGAAATAACTCGACAACTCTAACTCCTGAAAATGCACCCTGGCTGGAATATGACTTTACCGTGGGAAAAATGGGCAATGCTACCCTCACATTGCATCTGCTGCCCACGTTCGCCATCGATTCCGCTCACCGTCTCCGCTATGCAATCGCCCTCGATGGAGCGTCTCCGATGGAAATGGACGCAAGCGGCTCTGGCGAATGGCATGAGAACAGCGCGCCTACCTGGGCTGAAAATGTACTGCGGAATTCTGCGTTGGCTCAGGCGCCGCTCGGCAGGCTCGCGGCTGGGAAGCATACGCTCCGGCTGATCTATCGCGATCCCGGCGTCGTCTTCGAGCACATTCTTGTGAGCTTCGACGGCGCGGCTCCCGCGTATCCGGCTCCTCCAGTGAACTAGATCTCAGATCTGACGAAGATGTTCTGGCGAATGAGTGAGCGTGAGCCAGGAGACGCTTCTGTTCGTTCTGCGGTCAATTGTTTTACGCGGGATCGTAGTTGAGGTTGGGACTGAGCCAGCGCTCGGCTTCGGCAACGGTCATTCCTTTGCGCTGGGCGTAGTCGGCGGTCTGGTCGCGGTCAATCTTGCCCAGCGAGAAGTAGCGGGCTTCTGGATGGGCGAAGTAGAAGCCGCTGACGCTGGAACCGGGCCACATGGCGAAAGACCCGGTTAATTTGATCCCGGTAACAGCCTCGACATCGAGCAACCGCCAGATGGTGGCTTTTTCGGTGTGGTCGGGGCAGGCGGGGTAGCCGGGAGCGGGGCGGATGCCGCGATATTTTTCGTGGAGGAGGTCGTCGACGGTCAGGGCTTCGTCGCGTCCGTAGCCCCATTCGTCGCGGACGCGCTTGTGGAGGCATTCGGCGAAGGCTTCGGCGAGACGGTCGGCAAGGGCTTCGGCGAGAATGGCGCTGTAGTCGTCGTTCTGGGCGCGGAAGCTGTCGCAGAGCTGCTTGAGGCCGTGGCCGGTGGTGACGGCGAAGGCTCCGAGGTGATCGCGCAGGCCAGTCTCTTTGGGCGCGATGAAATCGGCGAGCGAGCGGCAAGGCTGGCTGCCTTCTGTCTGCTGGCGGAGGAAGTGGAGGCGCTCCAGGACGGTGGCGCGGGTTTCGCCGGTGTAATCCTCCACCGGCGTTTCCGACCCACGGGCCATGGAACTGGTGTGGGCGAGGACGCCCACACGACAGCCGGTCTGGAGACCGGCGCTACTGGCTGTTTCGCTACAGGTTGTTTCTCTATAGAGTTCGACGTCGTCGCCGACGGCGCGGGCGGGAAAGAAGGCGTAGACGGCGCGGGCGGTGAGCTGCTTGCGCTCAATGATTTGATCGAGCAGGGCTTGGGCATCGGCGAAGAGCTTGCCGGCCTCTTTGCCTTGTTCGCCTTCATTCAGGATGCGCGGATAAACGCCTTTGAGTCCCCAGGTGTGAAAGAAGGGGGTCCAGTCGATGAAGGGGCGCAGTTCGGCGAGCGGGAAGCCGTCCAGCACGCGGAGGCCGGTGAAGGCTGGGGTAGGGATGGCAAGATTGGAAGCGGGCGCGCGCCAGTCGATGGGGGTGCGCCGAGAGCGGGCTTCGTCGAGCGAGAGGAGCTTGGGGCGCGGGGCGGCGTGGGCCTTGCGGAGGGCCTCGTAGGCGGCGCAGTGCTCGGCGATGAAGGCGGCTTTGCCGTCCTCGCTGAGGAGGCTGGTAGTGACGGGGACGGCCCTGCTAGCGTCGAGGACGTGGACGACCGGCTGGCTGTAATGCGGGGCAATTTTGATGGCGGTATGGGCGCGGCTGGTGGTGGCGCCGCCGATGAGCAGCGGCAGGCGGAAGCCCTGGCGCTCCAGTTCGCGGGCCACGTGGATCATCTCGTCGAGCGAGGGGGTGATGAGGCCGCTGAGGCCGATCAGGTCGGCGTTCTCGGCCTTGGCGCGCTCCAGGATTTTTTCGCAGGAGACCATGACGCCGAGATCGATGACCTCGTAGTTGTTGCAGGCCAGGACGACGCCGACGATGTTCTTGCCGATGTCGTGGACGTCGCCTTTGACGGTGGCGAGGACGATTTTCCCTTGCGCCTTGACGACTTGGCCGGCAGCGGCGAGGGCGGCTTTTTCGGCCTCCATGAAGGGGGTGAGGCGGGCGACGGCCTTCTTCATCACGCGGGCGGATTTGACCACCTGCGGGAGGAACATCTTGCCCGCGCCGAAGAGGTCGCCGACGACGCTCATGCCGGCCATCAGCGGGCCTTCGATGACGGCGAGCGGGCGGCCCAGCTTGGTGCGGGCCTCCTCGGCGTCGGCCTCGATGTAGGTGTCGATGCCCTTCACCAAGGCATGGGTCAGGCGCTCTTCAACGGTTCCCGTGCGCCACTCCTCGGTCTTCTTTTCTTCGCTGGCGTTGGCGCTGCCGGAGGCCTTGAGCCGCTCGCCGAAGTCCACCAGCCGCTCGGTCGAGTCGGGGCGGCGATTGAGCAGCACATCTTCGACTCGCTCTTTCAGCTCCGGCTCAATCTCCTCGTAGACTTCGAGCATCCCGGCGTTGACGATGCCCATGTCCATGCCGGCGGCGATGGCGTGATAGAGGAAGGCGGAGTGCATGGCCTCGCGGACTTTGTTGTTGCCGCGGAAGCTGAAGGATATATTGGAGACGCCGCCGCTGACTTTGGCGTGCGGCAGGTTCTGCTTGATCCAGCGGGTGGCGCGGATGAAGTCGAGAGCGTAGTTGTTGTGTTCCTCCATGCCGGTGGCGACGGTGAGGACGTTGGGGTCGAAGATGATGTCTTCGGGCGGGAAGCCGATCTCGATGAGGATGTTGTAGGCGCGCTGGCAGATGCGGATGCGGTCTTCGTAGGTGGCGGCCTGGCCGTCTTCGTCGAAGGCCATGACCACGACGGCTGCGCCGTACTTGAGGACGGCGGCGGCGCGCTGGCGGAATTTTTCCTCGCCCTCTTTGAGCGAGATGGAGTTGACGATGCCCTTCCCTTGCAGGCATTTGAGGCCGGCTTCGATAACCTCCCAGTTGGAAGAATCGACCATGAAGGGAACGCGGGCGACCTCCGGCTCGCTGGCCAGCAGTTGCAGGTAACGGGTGATGGCGGCGACGCCGTCGATCATGCCCTCGTCCATGCAAATATCCAGAATGTTAGCGCCGTTATCCACCTGCTGGCGGGCAACAGAGACGGCCTCCTCGAATTTGCCTTCTTTGATGAGGCGGGCGAATTTGGGCGAGCCGGCGACGTTGGTGCGCTCTCCGATCATCAGGAAGACGCCGGGTTGCTGGGTGAAGGGCTGGGAGCCGGAGAGGCGCAACGGCTTGGCTTCCGCAGCCGGCGCACCCATAGGCCAGAGTTTGCGTGGCGGCTGGGCTTCCAGGGCTTGGGCGATGGCGGCGATGTGCTCCGGCGTGTTGCCACAGCAGCCGCCGGCGATGTTAATCAAGCCATTCTTGGCGAAGTTGCCGAGGTAGCGCGCCATATCCGGCGGCTCCAGATCGAAGCCGGTGGGCGAGAGCGGGTTGGGCAATCCGGCATTCGGGTAGCAGGAGATGGCGGTGTTGGACTTCTCGGCAAGTTCGGCCAGGAAGGGGTACATCAGATCGGGGCCAAGCGAGCAGTTGAGGCCCACCGAGAGCGGCTTCACATGCCGGACGGCATTCCAGAAGGCTTCGATGGTCTGGGCGGAGATCATGGTCTCGCCGCCACGGCCCACGGCGGCCGAAATCATCACCGGCAGCTCTTTCCCATCGGCATCAAAGACTTCGCGAAGGGCGACGAGAGCGGCCTTGGCGTTGAGCGAGTCGAAGATGGTCTCGACCAGCAGCAGGTCCACGCCGCCGGCGATCAGGGCGCGCGTCTGGTGGGCGTAGGCAGCCTTCACCTGGTCGAAGGTGATGACGCGGAAACCGGCGTCGTCGGCGTCGGGTGAATTGGAGAGCGAAACAGTGAGCGGCCCGATCGACCCTGCGACAAAGCGCGGGCGACCGGTCGAGTTGGCCACGCGGTCAGCCCACTGGCGGCACTGGCGGGCGGACTGCTCGTTGATCTCCCAGGCCAAACCGTTGAGGAACTCGTCGTCGATGATCTTTTGGTAGAAGGCGGGGTCCTTGCGGCCGCCGTGCTCGCGCGGATCGTCGACGAAGAACTCGCTCTGGGTGATGCTGGTGGCGCCGAAGGTGTTGGTCTCGATAATGTCTGCCCCGGCCTCCAGAAAACGGCGATGGATGTCGCAGATCATCTTGGGCTGGGTGAGGCTGAAGAGGTCGCCGTTGTTGAGCAGATCTTTGGATGAGTCTTTGAAGCGCTCGCCGCGCATGTCGGCTTCCTTCATGCCGTAGGTGCGGATGGTGGTGCCCATCGCGCCGTCGATGATGGCGATGCGGCTTTCGAGGATTTTTTGCAAGGGATGCTTTTGGGGGCTGGTCATTTCGCTCCGATCCGATCAGTTTCCCACCGGCATTGGCGACTGATGCGGCAAGAAACTGTAGCGCCGACCTCCTGGCCGGCTGTAGCGTGGACCTTCTAATCCACGCTTGTCCAATTCTAGGCCGGAATCAGGGGTTCGGCGTCGATCCGAATGCCGGCCTGGCGGACGAGCTTGGCGACGGCGGCAGCGTTGAGCCGGGTGGCGTCGTACTCGACGCGCAGGGTTTGGGCGGCGCGGTCAAAGGTGAGGCTGCGCATGCCGTAAACCTCGCGTGTATTGGCCAGCGCGGCAGCGGCGGACTCAGAGATCGGAACGGCGGTGTGAAAGAGAATCTCCACTGTAGTCATAGGAAAATGATAACAAGGATGAAGGCTTTACAGCGCTTCAGCAACCGCCGCACGCGGAAAAGGCTCAACGATGAATTGATCCGGCAACAAAGTATTGTCTGGGCGCCTCATCCATTCCCGCGTTTTTTGCGGGAATGGGTGGGAAACAATGTCACTATTTTCTTGCCGGATCAAAAGTAGGACGAAAAGAATTGTTCGACTCAATCATTGCAACATCAGCACCAGCAGCCATGCGTTCAAACCGGCGATCAGCACGGCGACAACCCAGGCCAGTGCTTGCAGCCAGCGAGCGTTGACAAACTCGCCCATCAGCTTGCGGTTCCCTGTAAAGAGCACCAGCGGCGCCACGGCAAAGATCAACTGAATCGAGAGGATCACCTGGCTGAGGATGAGCAGCTTCTCCGTGCCCTGCTCGCCGGTAACCGCGACGACGATGATAGTGGGAATGATGGCCAGCGAACGCGTAATGAGCCTGCGCAGCCAAGGCGCGACCTTGAGGTGAATGAAGCCTTCCATCACCACCTGTCCGGCCAGCGTGCCGGTGATCGACGAGTTTTGGCCGCTGGCCAAGAGAGCCACGGCGAAGAGCGTGCTGGCCCCGGTGACGCCCAGCAGCGGACTAAGCAGCTTGTAGGCGTCCTGAATGGCCGCAACCTCGAAGTGGCCGCTGCGATGAAAGACCGCCGCCGCCACAATCAGAATCGCCGCGTTTACGAAGAGAGCGATGGTCAGCGCGGTGGCCGAGTCGATGTTGGACATCAGGATCGCCTCGCGCTTGCCCGCCGGGGTGCGCTCATATTTGCGGCTCTGCACGATCGAGGAGTGAAGATAGAGGTTGTGCGGCATCACCGTCGCGCCCAGAATGCCGATGGCGATGTACAGCATCTCGGGGTTGGTGACAATCGCGGATGAGGGCAGAAAGAGACTCCTCAGCGCAATCCAATGCTCGGCGTGGGAGAGCAGCACCTGCACCACAAACAGCACTGAAATCGTGCCGATCAACGCAATGACCAACGCCTCGATATAGCGGAAGCCCCAGCGCTGGAGGAGCAGAATCAGCAGCACATCGACGCTGGTGATAAGTACGCCATAGAGGAGCGGAATGCCGAAGAGCAGATTGAGGGCAATCGCTGAACCGATCACTTCGGCCAGATCGCAGGCGGCGATGGCAATCTCCGCGCCGACCCACAGAAAAAAACTCACGCGCGGGCCGTAGGCTTGGTGGCAGAGCTGCGCCAAATCGCGCTCCGTGGCGATGCCCAGCTTGAGCGAGAGGCTTTGCAGCAGAATCGCCATCAGATTCGAGGCCATGATGACAAACAGCAGTGTATAGCCGAAGCGCGAGCCGCCGGCAATGTCCGTGGCCCAGTTGCCGGGGTCCATGTAACCCACCGCAATCAGGAATCCCGGCCCAACAAAGCCCGCCAGCCGCCGCCAGAACTTCGGCGAGCGGGAGAGACGCACCGTGGCATGAACCTCCGGCAGCGAGGGCACCTGATGCTCTGGACCCGGCGCGAGACCTGGGAGAACCGGCAAAGGGATATCCGCAGCACTCATAGAAACGAGTATGCCACAAAAAGGTTAACCATGGTTAATATATTTCAATCTATAAAATTACGAAGGGGTTTCAGGGCGAATCCAGACCGCCTCCGCCGCCGGACGGCCCAGAATGGTCTCTCCCGCAGGCAGTTCAATCGAAACGGTTTGGTCGTAGTTATGGTGAACCACGCGCAGGCTCTGCCCAGGAGCGATCCCTGCCCCGTGCAGAAAAAGAAGCAGCTTGGGGTCGCGCTCCTGCAGGCTGACGACGGCGTAGCTCAGCCCCTCGGCGGCATCCGAAAGCGGCGTCTCGCCCCGCTGCTTGCGCTCGGCGGGACTCTCCGGCAAGACGTGGTTTCCGTGCGGGCATGCGCCGTTCGCGCCCAGCCTCTCCCGCAGCTTGGCTTCGAAGGCGGGCGAAACCGCGTGCTCCAGCCGCTCGGCCTCCTCGTGGATCTGGTGCCACTCCATGCCGAAGATCTCGCTGAGCATCCGCTCGATCAGGTGGTGGCGCAAGGCGGTGCGATAGGCAATCTCGCGCCCCGCCGCGGTCAGCCGCACGGTGCCCTTGACCTCGACGTAGCCGTCCCGCCTCAGCCGCTTGAGGGCCATCGTCACCGCCGGCGCCGAGACCTCCAGCCGGTGTGCGAGCAGCGCCGGAATCACCTCGCGCCCTTCGGCCTCTGCCTCCAGAATGGCCTTGAGGTAGTTCTCTTGCGAAACGGGAATCGAATCTTTCATCACTGGACTGCAATCAGTCTATACGCTTTTCCGGGCGCAGGGAGGACTCCCACTCCAAAGGGATCTGCCACCAAGCCACGAAAGCCCAGCGGGGACCGCAAACACGGTCCCCGCTGGGCTTTCGTGCTGGTTGGACGTTATGGGCAGACGCCTGCGTTGCCCGCGTTGTAGATGTTCTGGACCTGCGCGGCGGTCAGAGCCGTGTTGTAGACCTGTACTTCATCCATCAGGCCGTTGAAGGCCCAGTTGCTGCTGACCGATTGCCCGATGGCGAACCAGGTATTGTTGTAGGAGACTGTGCCGTTCCAGATTGTTTCACCCGATTGTGCCAAATACGGCTGCAGTACCCCATTGAGGTAGAACTGATCGGGCTGATTAGCTGAAGCAACCGCCGTAACCAAAACCCACTGATTGAGTGGTAGCTGACTCGTGGTATAGGCGGAATACCAGGAACTCCCACTTCCAATATCAAGATCGAGGCTGCCAACAGGTCGTCCGCACCCTTGGCAACCGCCTCCGTAGATGTAGAGGCCAACGCCGGATTGCGAAGAGTTCTCGCTTCCAACGATGGTGTAGTACGAATTGGCCGCGGGATAACTCGTGAGGTAGACCCAGGCGGACAGGGTGATGTTGTTCTGGATTTGCAGATCGGCCGGAACTGGCTCTCCGATCAGCACATACTGATTGCTCCCGTTCAAGCTGAAGGCGTCGTTGACCGCGCCCAGGGCGAAGCTCGCGGCATTCTCCAGCGTTCCGTTGTTGAGGCCCATGTGGTCGGTGGCGTCGTCGTCGCCCTTCCACCACGAGACCAAGCCTGCGGGCTGTGCGTAGCAGGCCTGGGCCGGGGTGACGGTGGCCGAGCAGGAGGCGTTCGTGCCTCCATCCTGGCTGTTGCAACTCCAGCTCATTGCGCCCGCTACATTCGTCTGCCCGGTAACTGTGCCCGCCGAGCAGAGGTTGGCGGTGGGCGGCGGAACAGTGAAGCTCCCGCCGTTCGCCGATCCGCAGGCGCCATTCACCGCTCCGGTTGCGCCGGTGGTGAAGGTGGCTTCCACGCCGTAATTGCTCAGGCTGTTTCCGGCAATATCGGTGGGCCACCAGTTATTCGGCCAGTAGACGATGTCGTAGATCGTCGACTCGGCCAGCGGCGTGGCCGGCGTCAGGGTGATCGTCGTGGCAATTGTCGGGTCTGTACTCGGCGAGATGCTGATCGTGGTGGGAATCGTGGTCTGCGTGTTGTGAGTGCGCAGGTAGAACTGGCTGGAGGAGATCAGCACCGGGTCCAGCGCCTCGCTCATGGTCAGCGTCAGCGAGGATGGGACACCCGTCGTGGTGACACCGTTTGCCGGGACGGTGGAGACCACCGTCGGCTGCGTCCAATCGAAGCCCGCGCCGGTGGTGAAGGTGCTGGTCATTGGCGTCATCACGTTGCCGCTCATATCCGCGACGCCGCTGACGTTGAAGGTGTACTGCGTGTTGGGCGACAGCGCCCAGGGCAGCGCCACCGAGACGATGGTGTTGCCGTACTCCAGCGATGTGCCGATGGGCATCGGGCTGCCGCCCGCCGGAGTCAGCGTAATGCCGCCCAGCGAGTCGCTCGCAACCGCTTCGTTGAAGAGCAACTGCAAACTGGAGCCGTTCCACGGGCCGTTGTTGGTGTTCAACGGCACATTGGTCATGCCGTTGGGCGGGTTGGCGTAGAGCAGCGCCGGTCCCTGGCTGAGCGGGCCATTGCCGGTGTAGAAGCCTGCCGAGTTGCCGTATTGACCGTTACCGGTCAGATCGATGCCGCTCTGGCAGTAGTAGATGTACTGCGCATTGGCGAAGAGCGGCGAGATCGGCGTCATGGTCAACGACGTCAAATCCGTGGACCAGGTGTAGTTCACCGGGACGTGGGCATTGGTCACGTAGCTGTAGAGGTACGTGTTGCCGTCGTTGATGCTGCTCGGATCCATCGCCTCCGTATATTTGCAGGTGAAGGAGGCGTTGGTGGCGATTCCGCCCTGCCAGTAGCCAAAGTCCACCGAAACGCTCGGGCTGCTGTAGTCAGGTGTCGCCGCGGTGGTGAAGGTTGCATTCGCCGCCGTGAAGGTGTTGCCCGCGTAATCCAGCACGCCGCTGACGCTGACCGCGATCGGACTCGAAGGCGGCAGCGGATTCACCGGCGAGAAGTTGACGCCGTACACATCGTTTCCGCTGTAGCTGTACGAGAAGCTGCCCGGAATCGGTGTGCCACCGGTGGTGATGGCGACATTGGTTGTGTTGATAGTGGTCACATCGACAGGCTTGGAGAACTGCACGCGGATGTAGGCGTTGGTTCCTACATTCGACGTTCCGTCAGGCGGCCCGATCTTGACCGTGCCGGCGGTGGTGTCGGTAGCCGTGCCGACGGTGAAGTAAGTAGCCCAGCAAGTATACGTTGCCGCGACTCCATTTGCGCCCTTGATACTGCTGTTGGTGCAGAAGCCATACCAGGTCGAGGCATTCCACGGCGTGCTGGGCGTGATACGAACCACGTTGTTCGTTCCCGGAGCAAGACCGACTGTGTAAGGAGTAGCCGGACCGCTGTTGATCCACACGTCGCTGGTATTCAACGTACTCGCATCAATGGGCACGCTAAACTGGATATCCACGTTGCTGTTGGTTGGCAAACCGGACGATCCGCAGCAACGCGGACTGGTTGCGATCACTGTCGGCACGGCGGTAGTGGGGTCGGGAGCCGCCGCGGCTGTGTAGAAGTAGCCGCTGGTGCCGTTGAACAGATCACCGTACACATCCTGCACGCTGCCCGAGAACCACCACTGAACTGCGGCGCTGTTCGGGAACGGAGTGCTGGGCGTGTACTGGATCTCGTAGCCGCCGCCGGTCACCTGCACGGCTCCAGCGTAGACCTGACCATTCACGGTAACAGCGATGCTGCTGTTCGACACCGTAGAGGCGTTGACCTGGCGATTCATGTACAGCGTCAGCAGGTTATCGGTGGGAACCCCGGAGGTATTGCCGGGATTCGTCGATTGCACGCTGCCCGCACCCGTTGCGGGATTCGAGTCCGTCGTGAAGGTGCTGGTGAAAGGCGCCGTCAGCGAGTTGCCCCACTCGTCGTAAAGTCCGCCTGCCGGAATGCTGATGGTGTACGTCGTGCCGTTGTACAGAGTGCCGACATTGAAGGTCATCGTGCGGCCGTCCGCCGACCAACTGACGTTGCCATTGTCCTGCAAATCCTGTCCGGCGTAGAGTTGCGTGTTGGTGCCGCCCGCGGATCCGTTATAGATCGGATTGTTGAAGGTTACCGAGACCGGCAGGTCATGGCGCACATTGGTGGCGCCTTTCGCCGGACTCACCGAAACCACTGACAGGCTCGTCGGATCGCCTACCGTACCGGCCGTATAGGTTGGCGCGTAGAAGTACACCAACTGCTGCGACCAGCAATTGCCGCTCTGGAAGACATCACCCAGAATATCGGTCGGTCCGCCGCACTCGCCCACGGAAATCTGCGCGCCGCTCGGATACGGCTCATTTGGCGTGAAGGTGACCTGGTTTGCGTTCGTTCCGGTTCCCACCGTATAGGTTCCGGCAAGCCCGCGGTTGCTGTTCCAGGTAACCATAACTTCCAGCGTATTGCTGTTGACCGTCGCCGGATCAAGCGCCTGGCTGAAGGTCATCACAATCGGCTGCGAGGGATTGGTGACGGTTGCGCCCCAGCCGATGTTGGAACCTGTGAAGCTAAGCCCGCCGGTGGAAGCCAGTGTGCCGGTGGTGAATGTGGTGGTGGAAGGCGTGACCGCATTGCCGTTGGCGTCCGTGAAGCCGCTGACCTTCACCGTATAGGTGACACCTGCCGCCAGCGCGCTGGTGGGCGCAAAGTTGAGTTCCTGCGCATTCGGCTCGCTCACGGTTCCCGCCACCGAATTCATGCCGGCATCCAGCAATTGGATCGAGTTCTGCGTCCAACTGGTCGGGTCCATCGGCACGCTGAGCAGCGCAATGACCTGCGCGTTCAGCGGAATGCCGGCGGCCGTATTCGCCGGACTGATGCTGGTGACCGTCAGAGGCGAAGTAGCCGCTCCGCTGCCGGTATAGAAGTACCACCAGCCATTGTTGATGCCATTGCCGTTTTCATCCTGCAAGCCCCAGCCGGCATAGTACCTGTACTGGGTGTTGGGCAGCAGAGCCTCCTGCGGCGTCAGCGTCACCGTCTTGCCATCAGGCGAGAGAGTGACCGTGAGCGGAATCCACTGGCCGGTATCGTTGAGGTCCAATTGGAAGTAGCTGTTGTTCGCATAGAGCGGGTTGAGCGGCTTGTTGAAGACAATCTTCGGAGCCACATTGGTTCCGACCGTGGCGTTATACGGCGGATCGATATTGACGGCTTGCGACGCAGTGATGTCGTACGACGGCCCGGTGGTGAAGCTGTTGGTGACGGTGGCGACCGTATTGCCGGCCGGGTCCTTCACACCGGCGATGGTCATCACGTAGGTGGTGTTCGGCGCCAGAGGCGCGGACGGAACCAGTTGCAGGATGGTGTTGCCCGCGCTCATCACCGGCGAGGCCGTGACCGTACTGCCTCCGCTCGTCAGCGTGACGCCCGAAAGCGTGTTGGGATCAATCGAACTCGAGAATTGCGCTTCGATGATCACATTGGTGCCCACGCCGGTCATTCCATTGATCGGATTGAAGTTGATCACCGTCGGAGCCGTCGAGGCGCTGGCGAACTCGGCGTAGAAATAGGTGCTGTAGCTGTTCACCTGGTTGCCCGCAAGATCCGTCCCGCCGGTGATTTCGATGTAGTACTGGCGTCCCGCGGCCAGCGGAGTGGCGGGCTGCAGGTAGGCAACCGTCTGGCTCGCATTCCAGGTAAGCGTGGTGGCGATACAGTGCCAACTGCCCAGCGTGTCATAGATCATGAAGTTGCCGCAGTTGGCCGGCTGCCCGGCGGTGAAGCTGGTCGCATCCATCGACGTGCTGAACTGAACCGTAATCACTGCGTTGGTCGGTACGCTTCCGTTCGACGATATGCTGGTGGTCTCCACGCTCGGCGCCGTCACATCCGGCGTCGGGCCTGTCGTGAAGCTGGAACTGAAGGTGACCGGGTTGCCCACCTGGTCAGTGACGCCGTTCAAGGTCATCGCCAGGTTGGTGTTGGCCGGCAGCGGCGCGTTGGGCACAAACTCCACCCGCGTGTCGCTGCTACTGAACCAGTAGCTGCCCGCCAGAGGCGTGCCGCCATTGGTCACCGTGAAGGTGCTGCTGTTCAGGCTCACCGGATCGATGGGCTTGTTGAAGATCACGCCTGGCTGCTCGTTGACACCCACACCCGTGGCGCCGTTGTAGGGCACCGCGCTAGTGACCACCGGCAGTGTCGTATCGGCCGCAGTACCCGTGTAGAAGTAGGTCACCCAGGTATTGCTGCCAAACGGCACACTGGTCGTACTCTGCAGGCCAGTCGTCACGTACACGTAGAAGTAGTGATTCGCCGGTAAATTGCTCGACGGTACGATGAGAACCTCGTTGGGCTGAGGCATCGTATACGCGCCGGAGATATTCAAGCCGCTGTTGCCGTCGTACAGGTAGATGGTGCTGCTGCTCACCGTAGCCGGATTCAGCGGAACGTTGAACTGCAGGTCGACAAGCGTATTGAGCGCCGTGGGATTGCTCCCGTATGCCGGAACCGCCACTTGTACCGAGGGCGTCAGCGTTGCCGTGTTGGCGGCCACATAGAAGTAGCCGCTGGTGGTGTTGAAGGTTGCGTTGTAGACCGTATCGGTCATGCTGCTGGTGGTCCACCACTGGACCAGCGCACCCGGCGTCCAGGCAACACTGGGAGTGAATTCCAACGTGTAGCCGCCATCCAGTATCTGCACGGTTCCCGGTACGGCCACATTGTTTTGCGCCACCTCGATGTCCGCATCGGAGTTGGAGGAATTGATCGGCAGGTTGAAGTACAGCACGATGGGCAAGTTGGCGTTCACGCCGCTGGCGCCGCTGCCAGGCCGTTGTGTAATCAGCGAGCCATGCGTGCTGTAGTCATAGTAGTTGGTGGAAAACTGACTGGTGTAAGGCGTCAGCGCGTCGCCGTTCCAATCCGAGAGGCCGCTGCCCAGCATCGCCGTCAGCGTGGCGCTGGAAGGCAGTGCTCCGCAGTTGAAGGAGATGGATGTGCCGTCCTGTGAGTGGCTGTAGCTGCCGCCGCTGCACCACGGACTCTGTCCATCGCCATTGAAGAGGGCATAGTCGTTGCTGTTGATGGAGCCGAAGTTCAGCGAGCGGTTGAAGGTTGCGGTCACCGGAGCGCGCAGACCCACATTGGTTGCCCCCGCAGCCGGTGTAAAGGCTACTACCTGGAATGCAGATGGTGCCGGCTGGCCCGATGCGATCGTGCTGGCCGTGTTGAAGTACGTGATCTGCGTGTAGCACCCGCTATACGCGGCGCTATCTCCGGCCAGATCATACGGACCGTTGCAAGCGCCAATCCAGATTTGTGTGCTGACCGGGAAGGGTGTATCCGGCGTAAAGGTCACCGTGTCATTGAGGACGTTGGTCGTGCTGAAGGTATAAGCGCCCGCGATCTCCGCGTTGCTGTTCCAGCCGATCATCACCGGCAGCGTGGTCGAGTTGACTGTTGCCGGATCAAGCGAGTTGTTGAAGACAAGTTGGATGGTCGAGTTGGTGGCCACGCCGCCTGCGCCGTAAGAAGGTGTCGCGCTGGTCACCACCAGGCCGGCGGTATTGTTATTCACCGAAGTTGCGGAAGTCTCGCTGGCGCCGCAGCTTTCCACCGCGCCTTGCAGGCGAAGGCCTTCAAGGCTGTTATCGGTATTGCCAAAGGCGAAGATCAGGTAATTTGTTCCCGTGTTCACGTAAGGTGTGATTTCGATGTTGAGAGGCGTCGGTGAACTGCCGGTATACCCTTGATCGCCCATGATGGCCGTGCCGTTAACCGCAAGCAGGCCGTTGTCGTCATGGCTCATGGCTCCAACCAGGCAGACGTGAGCAGGCAGCGGAGCTGTCAGATTGAAGGTCGTCGAGTAGAACCCAGCGGAGTTGCCCTGGGCGCTATTCGGGTTAATCGCAATCCAGGAGGCGCTGGGACCATTGGCACCCCAGCCGCCATACCAGTCGGCATCGCCCGGAGCGACAACTTTCAGCGCGCCGGTATACGCATCACTGGCGGCGTCGCCCGGATACATGAAATTGCTCTCGCCGGAGGGAATCGCGGTAGTGGCGACGTAGCTCCAATGCGGATCGTTCGTGTTGCCGGTCAGAATCGCCTGACCGGAGGCATTGACGCCCGTCGAGACATTGAGCGGCGCGATGGAAGTCGCGGTTGTGAACGTGTAGCTGCGGGTTGTGCCCACATTGCCGATCACGTCCTGATAGCCCGACACCTGCACCGTGTAAACAGTGCTGGGCGCAAACGGACTGGACGGCGCAAAGAACAGCGTCACCAGATCGCTGGCCAGCGTTGCCGTTCCGCTGATCGCCGAGCCGCCCGATGGCGTCACGGTCATCACGCCGTTCACGGCATCCGGATCAACCGGCGAAGTGAAGTGAACAATGACCTCTGCGTTCAGAGGCACGCTCGTCGTGCTGTCCGCCGGCGAGATGGAGGCCACATCCGGCGCAACCAGATCAGCGCCGCTGCCAGTGGTGAAGTAGGTGTTGATACCGTTCATATAGGCGCCGGTATTGTTCTGGGTATATCCATCGGCGTCGTAGTAGCCGCCCGCCTGATAGAACCGGTAGTAGGTGTTGGGCAGCAGCGGAACCGCAGGCGTAAAGGTGGCGCTCATGCCATTCGGAGCCACCGTCACCGTGCCGTTGATGTACTTGCCACTGTCGCTGTTATAGAGCAGCAGCGTGCCGGTATTGATGTTGATTGGGTTGACCGGCTTGGAGTAGAACATCACCGGCGCAACATTGGTGCCGACGTTGGTCTGGTTATAGGCAATATCGCTGCCCGGATAGTTAGTCGTGGTATCCGCGCCGCTGCCGGTGGTGAAGGAGAATGACCCCGGCGTCACGGCATTGCCCGCCGTGTCGGCCAGAGGCGCGCCCCACGCCACGGTGTAAGTGGTGTTCGCTGCCAACGGCGCCGTGGGCGTGAAGAACAGAACCGTGCCAGGCCCCCAATAGGGATTTCCATAGGGTGAGCTGTTCCAGGTAAAGCTTCCGGCAACAGGATTGCCGCCGGTCATCAGTGTCACGCCGGTCTCCGTTCCCTGATTCATATCCGCGCTGAACTCAAGCTCGATCGGCACATTGGTCCCGATGCCGGTCGCGTTCGACGGCGGATTGAAGGCCACCACCGTCGCGGGCGTGGTATTGGCGCTGAAGATGGTGTACAGGTAAACTCCATAACTGTTGATCGAGTTCCCCGCCGCCGTCGCGTCCTTGATGCCGTTGCTCAGATACAGGTAATACGTTGAATTGACCGCCAGCAACGAGTTCGGCGTGATCGTCAGCACGCGGCCCGAAGCGTCCACATTGAGGCTGACCGGCACGGATGTCCAACCTTGGTTTTGATTGCTGGTCAGGTACAGAATGACTGTGCCGCTGGTGCCGTTATTGGTGAACGTGGTGCGATTCATCGGCTGGCTGAAGACCGCCGTGAAGCTGCTGTTGATGGGAATGCCGCCGGCATTGGCGCCCGGACTCAGCGAGATCAGCGAAGGAGCCGGTATCACCGCATTCTGCACCGTGAAGCCGCCGGCGATGGATTGCGACGAGCCGCCCGTGCTGATGGAGACATCGGCCGGGCCAACCGGAGCCGCCGCATCGATATTGACTGAGACACTGACGTTTGTGGGCGAAATATAGGTCACCGGTCCGGGCTGTCCAGGACCTGCCGCGCCCACCACGGTGATGCCATCCGCGGCCGTGCCGATGGTGACCGTGGAAGCCGAGGTCCAGGTGGTGTACTGGCCATACAGATTGATGGTCAGAGCCGTCTGGCCGGGGTTGCCGATATTCGGGCTGATCTGCGTAATCACCGGTGTGCCCGGCGTGACCGTAAAGCTGGCGGGCAGCGCCACGGCCGTGCCGTTCGTGGTCACCGTTATATCAAAGGTGCCCACCGTGGCATTGGAAGGAATGTTGAGGACCGCCTGCACCTCCGTAAGGCTCTTGACGTTGATGATGCTCGGCGCAGGCAATCCGCCGCCGAAGCTCACCGAGGTGAAGCCCTGCTGGAAGCTGGTGAACTGGCCTGTAATATCCACGGTGACCGTCGTGCCTGCCTGACCGCTGCCGGGAGTTGCCGTAAGCAGCGCCGGCACTCCAGCCAGTACGCTGAAGCCGCCGGTCATGCTGGCTGTCTCCGTGCCCGTGGTCACTTGAACATTACGTGAACCAACCGTCGCATTCTGCGCAATGGTGATGCTGACCGAGGCCTGCGTCGAACTGGTCGCCGTAACCGGGCCGGCCGTGATGCCAGCGCCGAAATCCGCCGTGCTGCACGGATTCGCCGCGCTGCAACTGGTGCTGTTGAAGTGCGTGAACAGGCCTGAGAGGTTGACCGTAAAGGTTGGATCGCCCTGGTGGCCGGTCGCCGGATTGACTAAGGAAATAACCGGCGAACCATTCGCCACGGTAAATCCGCCTAGAATCGTGGCCACTTCCCCGCCCGTGGTCAGAGATACGTCGTATGCGCCCAGCGGCGTTGAGCTGGGAATCATGATCGCCACGGTCGCATGAAGGTTGTCGGTCACGGTAACACCGGTGACCTGAATGCCGCCGCCAAAGCTGGCCGTGGTCACGCCCTGCAGCCAGTGCGTCTGGCTGCCGACAATTTGCACGTTGTAGGGCTGATTCTGCGCGCCGCTCGATGGATTGAGCGCGCCCACAATCGCCGCCGGTCCCACCGTAATCTGGAAGGCATTGGGGATCGAGACCACCTCGGCCCCGCCAGAAGATGTGACGGAAACGGTGTGATAGCCCAGCGGGATCGTCGGCGATACGCTGATATTCACTTGCAGTGAGGTCGAACTCGAGGCGCTGACCGTGTTGACGGTGATCCCCGCTCCGAAGCTGACGACGCTGTTGTTGGTGAAGTTCGTATAGTCGCCGGTAAGGTTGACGTTTCCTGTCCAGCCCTGTACCGCGCGAGGATACCCGCTTGAGGCGCCGCCGGAGGCAATCACCGAGAGCAGTTCCGGCTGGGTCTGGATCACATCGAAGACATTGACGCCCGTGGCCACTTCGCCCAGCGTCGTCGCGGTAATGGATTCCTCGCCCGCCGGCGCGGTAAGGTTCACCGTGATGTTGGCGATGATCTGCGTCGCGGTGACCGTCGGCGTGCCATTGATCACCACATTGGGGAAGTTCAGCACTGTCACGCCCTGCTGCCAATGCGTGTTGGTGCCGTTGATGGTGACCGTGGCGGAATTGCCCTGTCCGAGAGAGTTGACCGTCACGCTGTTGATCACCGCCGGTCCGGGCGTAATGTAGAGAGCATAATTCATGCCCAGAACCTGCGTGCCGCTGGAGACCGTCAGGTTGCGCCAACCCGTCGGAGTGGTCGGCTGAATATAGCCGTCCACCGTCATCGAAGTATTGCTGGTCACGTTGACATTGGTCAGCACAACGCCGTCACCGTAAGAAACCGTGGGCGTGCTGGAGAGCCAGTTGGTTGCCTGGCTCAGAATGGTGAAGACCGCCGCGCCTTGCTGCGGCTCCGAACCTGGTCCGGAGGAAAGCAGATACGGCGTGCCCGCCTCCACCACAAACGCGTTATTCAGGCTGGCCACTTCACCCAGCGTTGTCGCGTTCGCCCACGTCGGTCCCTCCGAAGTATACGGAGGAATGTAGAGCGAAACCGTCGCATCCGTGGCGGAATGCACTACCTTGTTGGTCACCGTGATCCCGGAGCCGAATTGGAAGACCGTCGAGCCATCCCAATGCGTATTCAGGCCCGTCACTTCCACCGTAGGCGTATCGCCCTGCTTGGCGATGTTGGGCGTAACCGCCGCGATCTGCGCAAGGCTCGGCGTCACCGAGAAGTATCCGCCGCCCACGATGTGCCCCAGACCAGTCACATCCGAAGTGGTGGCGACTACGCTGCGTCCGCCCAGTGTGGCCAGTTGTGCCACGCTGATGCTCTGCGTCGCAATCGTCGGTCCAAGTATCGTCGGCGGGCCGTTGACCGTGACGCCGGAGCCGAAGTCGAAGGTCGTCGTGCTGTCAAAGCTGGTGTAACTGCCGATGATGTTGACCGTCAGGTTCTGCGTGCCCTGCATCGCCGATCCAGGATCGACAACACTCAAAGTCGGCTGCGCGATCACCACGTTGAACTGGGCATTATCCACCTCTTGCGGAATGGCGGTGTTGGTTGTCAGCGTCAGGTCGCTCGTGAATGCAGTGGCGTTCGGACCAATCGTGATATTGGCCAGCGCCGATGTCGGACTCGTCACCTGGAAGCTGTTCAGCGTAATACCGGTCGAAGGATCGGTGTTGACAAAGCCCGTCAACTGCGTCCCCAAAGTCGGATTCGGATCCCATTGCGTGTACGCGCCATAGAAGGTGATGGTGAAGGTCTGGCCCGGAAGTCCCGAAGACGGAGATTCATACCAGATATACGGAGTCGGCGGAGGCGCGGGGGCCGTCACCAGGAAGTTGCCGGTGAGAACCTGAACGCCGCCATTCGGCGCGCCCGAGATTCCGGTCGTCACTGCCGTGACGGTGCGCCAGCCAACCTGTGCATTCGAATCGATATTCAGCACGGCTTCGATATGCGTCTCGTTGTCCACCTGGAACGAGGCCACGGTCACGCCTGGGCCGAAGTCTATCGTGGTGTTCCCCGGAGTCCATTGTGTGTAGAGGCCGTAGATATCCACGCCCAGTCCGGTGGTTCCCTTCAAACCGCTGTTCGGGCTGACGTAGGTGACCACCGGAACGCCACCCGTCACCACAAAGGCGCCGCGATCGGTCAGTGCTTCACCGTCCGTGACCATATAAACGGAGCGCGCCCCTGGATTGGCTGTCGGCGAGATCGTTAAATCCACCGTGGCGCTGGTGGGGCTGTTGATAGTCACGGAGTTGACGGTCAGGTCAGAGCCTCCGCCTGCAATATAGAAACGGGTAAAGCTCTGCGACCAGTGCGTCGCGTCGCCGTTGACCTGGAAGACCACCTCTTGGCCCTCATTGCCGGTGGCCGGGGTGACACCGCTGATAATCGCCGGTCCAGGGATGATGGTGAAGATGTTATTGGAAACAATCTCGCTGCCGGTGCCGGTGGAAACGCCTGGTGTGCAACCGCTGTACGTAACATTTGTGACCGCGACCGGAGGCTGATACGCGCAGGATACGCCCGGCGTCGTCACCGTGACCGTCCGCCCGCCCGGATAGGAGAGCGGATCGATATTGATCTGCGCATCCACTTCCGTCGGGCTGACATACGTGACGGAATCCACAACAATGCCCGCTCCGAATGTGGCTGTGCTCAAGCTGCTGAAGTGCGAGTACTGGCCAATCAGCCGGATCATGCAGGTCGGCAGTGTCGAGCAGGTTGGGCTGGTCACAATCGGCGCGCCCTGCTCGGCCTGGTTGGGAATCGCCTCATTCAGCGTGGCTACGCTCGGAGTGACCGTGAACGAGTACAGTTGCGAGGCCACCTGGCCATAGGTCGTAACCGTAATATTCTTGAAGCCTGGGGTAGCCGCAGTGGAAACCGCCACCGGCACGGTCAGGCTGGTGGAGTTATTCACGGTAATCTGGCCAACCGCAAAGTTCGAGTCGCCAAAGCTGACCTGCGTGACACCTTGCAGGAAGTTGGTGAGTTGGCCGGTAATCGTCACCGGCACGGTCGAACCCTGGATCGTCACCGTCGGAGTGACGTCAATAATCTCTTCCCCGCCCTGCTGAACGCAGAAGTAGTAGGGAGGCACGCCGCTCGGCGGATTGTTGCCGAATTCCTGCACCGTACCCGTCGTGATGGTCAGATAATGGCCGCAGGGATAGCTGGTATCCACATACGCCCACGGACTTACGGTCACATTCATGGTCATGTTGTCGTTGTCGATCACATGAATCGAATTGACCGTGATGTCCTGGTTGAACTGCGCAACTGTGGTACTGTCCCAGTTGGTGAACCGGCCCAGTACCTGCATGTCGAAGGTGTTGCCCTGCTCGCCCGCGTTCGGCGTTGTAGCCAGCAACGCCGGGAAGCCCTCTTCGATGTCGATTGCCTGCTGCAGCGTCACCACTTCGCCGTCCGTGGTCGTGGTCAGCGGAGCAAAACCCACCGGAGAGGTGGAAAGCACGGTGATCTGCACCTGGGCATGCGTAGTATCGGTGATCGTCAAGGCATCGGTGACCACACCCGTGCCAAAGCTGAAGGTGGTTTCGCCCTGCAACCAGTGCGTGCCCACGCCCACCACATTCAATATCGCTGTTTGCAGTTGCGAAATCACATAAGGCTTTCCAGCCCCACCCGATACGCCGCAAGGATTGGCGGCAACATAGACAGCGTCGTTACCGGAGCAGGAGCCGGCAGGCATCACGCTATAAATCGACGCCGCATTCGGAGTCACACTGAAGCCGCTGCCGCTGACCACCTGCTGCTGCCCGATCGCTCCGGTAATCATGATGACGCTGTTGCCGCCCACCGGGGCCGTCACGCTGACGGACAGGTCCGCCGTGGCCGTCGTCGGGCCGGTAACATTCAAGTTCGACACGGTGACGCCCGCGCCCAGAATCGCTTCTGTCGTGCTGTCCCAATTCGTCAGATTGCCGGTAATCACCACGCCGGTCAACGTCCCACCTTGCGGCGCGCTGTTGGGAACCACGCTCACAATCGATGGCAGCGCCGGCGAATCCACCAGGAAGCCGGCCATCACCTGCTCCACGCCGGCAGTCATCGTCAAAACACCGGTTCCGCTTACGGCTGTTACCAGGCAAGAGCTGCCCGTGGCTCCAGTCTGGGTCGGATAGACATAATCACCGACAATGTAGCCGCTACCCGCCGTCGTTGCGGTGCAGGCCGTCAGATTGCCCGCCGAGGCGGTAATCGAAATCACCGCTCCAGTGCCCGCTCCGTTGCTCGTGGTGGGCACGCCGGTAGCCGTGGTATAGCCTGTTCCTGTGTTGCTATTGACGTACACGTTCTGCCAGCCGTAAGGCGTCGGAAGAATCGTTCCCAGATCCGAGTAGCTGGTGGTGACATTCACCGTCAGATGGGTCGCGTCGATCACATTGAGGGAGGTATTGTCGACCGTCATCTGCGGTCCAAACAGAACCTGCGTCGTATTGGGGTTGAAGTGCGTGTTCAGGCCCACAATCTCCACGTTCGCCGTGGCGTTTTGCGGCGCCTGATAAGGCGAAATGCTGATAATCCCCACCGGGGTTTTGGTGACATTGAAATAAGTAGTGACAATTTCGCCGCCGGTGGTGAGCGTGACCTTCCGCGGCCCCGTGGCTGTTTGGGTTCCGTTGGTCACTCCAATGATATTGATCGTCGCGGTGGCGCTGCTTGTGCCGGTCACGGTGAAGCCGGTCAGGGTAACGCCTTCGCCGCTGATCACAGGAGTTGTTGTCCCATCGAACTTCGTGAACTGGCCGGTAAAGTTGACCGTAAAGCTGTTGACCGCGGAGCCAGTGGGAAGCAGGCCGTTGCTCGGACTCATCGTCAACGACGGCGTCGCCGCGCACACGTTGACGGAGGCGCTGACCACCTGCCCGCCGGTCGACATATAGAACCCGTAGGTTCCGGCTGGCGAGTTGGTGGGAACTGCCACGGCCAAAGATGCGCTGGTCGCGCTATTGATCGTGACTTCATCAAAGCTGGGTTCTGGAACCGGAACCGGATAGAAGTTGGCCGTCGTCGTGCCCTGCACCCAGTTGGTATTGATGGCGTTCACGTTCAGCGTCACCTGACCGCCTTGCGGCACACAGGATGGCGTCACGCTGGTGATGGCCGCGCCTGACGGCGTCACCGTGAAAGTGAATGGATACAGAGCAGTGCTGTCCGCCGGTCCCACAATCAGATTCGCGGTGATACTGCCGACATTGGCGTTATTGCTGATGGAGATCGGAATCGAAACCTGCGTTGCTGAATTAATGGTGACCGCCGGCGAAGAGATATTGCCGTCAAAGGTTGCCGTCACAGGCCCCATGGTTAAGAAATTCATGTAGCTGTTGGCGGTAATCACCACCGTAGGCGATGTTCCCTGCGCGCCGGAGTTCGGCGTCACGGAGATGAGGTAAGGCGTCGCTCCGGTCACCGTCAATGCGCCGCTCAGCGAGGCAATCTCGCCGCCGGTGGAAACCGTCGCATTCTGCAGGCCGATGGTCGCTCCGGACGGAATCGCTATATTCGCAATCGCCGTCGTCGGGCTGGTCACCTGCACATTGCCCGTGATGATGCCGCCCGTGAACGAAACCCCTGTCGCATTCTGCAGGAAGTGGCTTCCGGTGGCCGTCAGGCAAACCGCGCCGCTCCAGCCTTGCGGCTCCACAACTGGCGTGGCGGTGCAACTCTTGGCCGTTGTATCGTAGAGCGTCAGCCCCGTCAATGCCGCCGCGTTCGGTCCAATATAGAAGGCTGTCGTACTCGATGTGGCGAACTCGCCGCCGGTCACCAGCGTGATCGTGCGATAGCCCACCGGCGTCGTGTTGCTCACGGTGATATTCGCCAGCGCATCCAGGCCGTTGGGGTTGATCGTCAGCGAATTGACCGTGATGCCATCGCCGAAGTTGGCATAGGTGACGCCCTGCACAAAGTTTGTGCCCGTCGCAGTCAATGCCACATTCAAAGTCTGCCCTTGAATGGCATTGGCCGGTGAAACGGTGGTGATGGTGTGCGCGTTGTTCGGATCGGTAATGATAAAGGCGGACCCCAGTGGCGCATACTCCGTGCCGCCGCCTGAAAGAATGGTCTTGATCTTGACGTAGCGCGCTCCGTAGACCACGCCCGCCCCGCCGGTGATCACAAACTGCGCGTGGATCGTATTGGCGGTCGTTGTTGCTGGATTGGGAATCGTCGCCACAATATCGGCCGGATAACTTGTGTTGGCCTGATCCAGAACTTGGATCGTTGAAGTGGAATTGAAGTTCGTCCACCCGTTGCCGGTGATGGTCACATTGACGGTGGTGCCGGCCGAACCCGCTCCCGGCGAAATCACGGCAATCGCCGCCGCCGGATTGGTCGCCGTTCCCGACCCCGTCAGAGACTCAATCAGCGGGAATCCTCCGGCCGCCGAGTTCGCGATGGTTATGCTTCCGTTCCGTGTTCCCGTCGCGCTGGGATCGAATTCAATATAAAGATTGCAGGTCGAGTTGGCTGCAATGGTCGCGACTCCCTGCGCGTTCGCCGGGCAACTGGTGTTGGCCAGGAAGTCGCCCGCCGGCGCCAGTGTAAACGTCTCCGATTTGCTTTCATGATTCGTTAGCACTACGATCTTGGCGGCGCTGGTCGTGCCCATCGTTTGACCGCTGAAAGAGAGCGCCGAGGGCTGATTGGTCAGCGGGAAGGTTCCGTTGCCAGTCAGGTTGATCACCTGTGGACTGGTCACCGCATTGTCGTAAACCTGAAGCTGACCATCGCCTACGCCCCCCACGGTCGGATTGAAGCTCAAGCTAACGGCGCACGACGCGCCGCCGGCCAGCGTAAAGGGAAGCGTCCCGCAACCGTTCGAAGTCATCACAAAGGGCCCGCTCAAGGTCAAGCTCGTGAACACCACGGAACCCGTTCCGGCATTCTTGATGGTCACCGTCTTGTACGGACTGGTGCTGCCAACCGGTGCTGAGTAAGAGAGAATCCCAGGCAAGACCGTGACCGGCGCATTGCCCGTGCCGGTCAAAGGAATGACGATCGGATCGTTGACACTCAATGAAGCTGTTCTGGTCCCTGGCCCGCCCGGCGTGAAGGTTACCTGGATTGTGCATTGGGCGCCTACCGGCAGTGTCGCGGGCGAATACGGGCAGTTGGTCGCGGAAACGCTGAAATCACTGCTGTTCGTGCCTGTGATCGATACCCCGGAGATGAGCAGCGGTGTGCTTTGCTGATTGGTCAAGGTGATCATCTGGGCCGCGCTGGTCGTTCCCACCCACTGGCCCGTAAAGCTCAACGACGCCGGCGTTACCCTGGCCGGCAGAACCGCACTGGCGCTCAGCGCTATGGTCTGCGGTGAACCCGGAGCATTGTCGTTGATGCTGAGCGTCCCTGGCTGCAACCCCTTGGCGGTTGCCGTCAGACTCACCGAAATCACGCAACTGCCGCCAGCCGGAATTGTCGTGGACGAAATCGGGCAGGTGGTCCCAGCGCCGAGTGAATAGCCGGCCGGCAAACCGGTCAGCGAAGAGATTGTCAGCGGGGCGCTCTGGTTGTTGGTCAAAGTGAAATTTTCCACCGACGCGGTGTTCACAATTACCGTGCCGAAGTTCAGCGCGGCCGGATTCAGCGTCACCGGCGTTACCCCTTTGCCGCTCAGGCTAACCAGTTGCGGGCTGGAGGGTGCGTCATCGGTAATGGTCAGGGAACTGGCTGGCGTCGCGCCCGCGGTCGTGGGGCTATACGAAACGCCGATCACGCAACTGCCACCCGAGAGCAGCGGTGTGCCAACCTGGCAGGTCGTGCTTCCCGAAACTATCGCATAGGGCGTGGAAACGGCAATCGAAGAGAAATTCAGACTGACCGCCTGGTTGTTCGCTACCGTGACGGTCTGGGTTGAGCTAGTCGTGCCGACCAACACACTGCCAAAGCTGAACCCGGAAGCGGAAAGATGGACCGGGGGAACTCCCGTGCCGGCGAGGAGCGCAATCTGCGGACTGCTGGCAGCGCTATCAATCACCGTGATCTGCCCGCCGGAGGTGGCTCCTGCGGCCGTCGGCTTGAAGTCCACGCCGATCACGCAACTGGCCCCTGCGGCCAGCGAACCGCTCACCGTTCCGCCAGAGACTGGGCAAGTGGTCACAGCACCCGTATCCAGAACAAACGGCCCGCCAAAAAGCGCCTGGGAGATGCTCAGGCTGGAGGCCTGATTGTTGGTCAGCGTCAGAGTCCTGGCAGCGCTGGTAGTTCCCAACGGCTGACTGCCAAAGTTCAGATTGGTTGGATTCAATCCCACCGCTGCAATGCCCGTCCCGCTCAGCGATATGGTCATCGGGCTGTTGGCGGCGTCCGTGTTGACCGTTATACTGCCCGTCGCCGCCCCCGCCGCGGCCGGCGCGAAGGTCATGGCGATCTTGCAATTGGAGTATGCGGCCAGGGTGCTGCCGCAGGTCGTCGAGGATGCCACAGCAAAACCCGCCCCCGACGGAACCAGCGAAGAGATCGTCAGCGTCGACGGTTGGTTGTTATATAAAGTATCCGTCAAGATCGCGCTGGTGGTGCCGACCACCACACTGTTGAAGTGCAGCGCTGTCGATGTCAAAGTGGCGGCCGCTATGCCCGACCCGCTTAACGACACCGTCTGCGGAGAATTGGGCGCAGTGGTCGTAATGGTCAGCGTGCCCGCCGGTTGAGCGCCCAGCGAAGTGGGACTGAGAGTCAGCAATATATTGCAACTATGACCCGCGGTCAACGTAGGGTTCAAACAGGTCGAGGAGGAACTGATCGCATACGGAGTTCCAGCGGTCACGGACAGCGAACTGACGCTGATGGAGGATGCCCCTGTGTTGTTGAGGCTGACAACTTTGGCCGCGCTGGTGGTGTTCACCACCACGTTGCCAAAGTTCACCGTCGATACCGAAACCGTAGTCTGCGCAGCCGCAAAGGCCGTGGAAAGCAGACAGAAGATCGCCGTCAGTGACACCAGAACCGCGTGATTCAGCTTCCGCATGAGATTTTCTCCAAGATTCAACATGACTAAACCCTCCCCCATTGCTTCTTGCCTTTTCAGGCGTTGGTTACCATATCCGGCAACGTGACACAAATCACAGATATTTTTTGTCTCCGCTTTGATAGCGCAAAAATGGGACAAATCGTTTCATTTCTTTTTTGGGCTTCGTTCTGCCGCAACCGCTCGATGCAACAAAAATTGAATGTGTTCGCCATTTCTTTGCCTATACAGATTGCCCGCTACCCAAAATACGCATCCGGCCCTCCAGATAAACTCCGGTTTCTATGAAATCAGGCCCGATGCAACCTTCTTCCAAGATGTAATTCTCAACAGATTTCCAAGCGGCTGAGTGTGCAACAGACGGGGAAGCCTGTCGGAATGCAATGAATAAGTGATTGCGAGCAGATTCTATGCACTCAGTGATTCGATATGCAAGTGAATTCTTTGTGAACAGCCAACTCCGAAGAGTACACACAAGGTAACCTAAAATGGTTACCACGTCCGCCTATTACCTCAAAAGTAAATTCAGCACCTGCAAATCAGTGGACGTTCTGAGACTTTGCCGGGGAAACCGGATCCGCATCTTTCCAAAGATAAGGCCTTAGGATGGATCAACTTCTAAAATGTGATACACATCACTTTTCATGTTTACTATTCAGCCATATGCCCGTTCTCCTCCAGGATTCAATGAGGTTCTGTAACCGTACAAAACGCCTTCTCCTCGCTGGCTGTTTTTGTCTGTTCCCAGCGCCCCCCTCCCCCTCCGCGCCCCTCAACCGCAGCCGGAATTTCGCCCCCTTGCTCCCGCAGCCATCCGGCGCACAGCCGGAAAATCTCCCCTTGGAAAAATCCAATAGTAATCCTCAGATCATTTTTCCCCTCATCCTGCACCCGATTTCGGCGATAGGGTGATTAGGCATTTCTCAGAATCCTGCCCCCCAGGAACAAGGAGGCTTCATGTCTGCTGTGGTCCTTCCCGAATCCTCTTCCCCGCGTCCAGCTCGGTTTCTTTTCCGTTCCTTCGATTTCCCAGGCGCTGCATTACTTCTCCTTGTTCTCGCTCTGTTGGCGCCAGCTCCCGGCATGCAGGGTCAAACCCTCGCTTCGCTTTCGCCCACCCTCATCCCAGACCGGATTTTTGACCGCATCGACGACTCCAATCTCACCACCATCCACGGAAGCACCCACCCCGCCGCGCGCAACGCCATCGACAACGGACGCCTGCCACCCTCTACCGAGGTGGGCGATCTGATCCTGGTCCTCACCCGCTCCGAAGCCCAGCAAACCGCGCTGGAATCCCTGAATAAAGAACAGTACGACCCCGCCTCGCCGCGCTATCACCAATGGCTCACCCCGGAGCAGTTTGGCACGGCCTATGGCCTCTCGCAAAGCGACCTCAATGCTGTCGTCAACTGGCTTCAAGACCATGGCTTCACCATTCAGGAGATACCTCCCTCCCGCACCTCGATCCGCTTCAGCGGCAGCGCCGCCCAAGTCGAGACCGCCTTCCACACCGAAATGCACTCCCTGCAATCCAATGGCGTCTCCCACGTCGCCAATACCAGCGACATCCAGATCCCCGCCGCACTCTCTCCGGTCGTGGCCGGCGTCAAAGCGCTGCACAACTATTTTCCCAAGCCCCAGCATCACGCCCCCGCCCCGCCAATCCAGAACATCCTCGGCGAATCGCGCCTGCAGCCCGCCGCCAATCTCCTCCAGCCGGCCGGCCAGCATACCGAATACAACCCCAACGACGGCTACCAGTTGCTGGTGCCCTACGACATGGCCACCATCTATAACTACAAATCGCTGTGGGCCGCTTCGACCCCCATCACCGGCGCGAGCCAGACCATCGCCATCGCCGGAACCAGCAACATCGTTTTGAGTGACGTAGCCACCTTCCGCGCAGCCACCGGACTGCCCGCCAACGTGCCCAAGGTGATTGTCACCAACACCAATCCCGGCGTCACCGCCCTGCTCGACGACCGCTTTGAAAACACCCTGGATGTCGAGTGGTCCGGCGCGGCTGCTCCCGGCGCCAGCATCGTCCTGGTCACCTCCAGCCAGACCACCCAGACCACCGACGCCCTCTACGCCAGCGAAAGCTACATCATTAATAACAATGTCGCCAAAATCATGAGCGTCAGCTATGGCGAGTGCGAGCTGGGATTGGGAACCGCCGGCAATCAGGAGTATCTCAACCTCTGGCAGCAGGCTTACACGCAGGGCATCGCCGTCTTTGTCAGTTCCGGCGACTCCGCCGCCGCCGTCTGCGACGATGGCAACAATAACTCCTCCGTTGACTATGCCGCCGAGTTCGGCACCACCGTCAGCGGCATGACCAGCACCCCTTACAACGTCTCTGTCGGGGGCACTGACTTCGCTCCCTCCTCATCCGGATGGAGCCAAACCAATAACAGCGCGAATATGTCCAGCGCCACCGGTTACATCGCTGAGATTCCCTGGAACAACTCCATCACCAATCCGTATGTCATCAGCAGCATGAATAGCCAGCATGGCGTCAACTACAACGCCGAACAGTGGGCCAACTGGCTGCTGAAAAATGACGGCGTCAACAGCAGTACCTATCAGGAGTTCATTCCGCCGGTGGGCGGTTCCGGCGGCGTCAGCAACTGCACCACCTCCTCCAACGACAACCCCTCAACCTGCGGCGGCGGCTATGCCAAGCCAGCGTGGCAGACCGGCGTCGCCGGCATCCTCTCCTCCGACAAGCGCGCCGTCCCAGACGTCTCTTTCTTCGCCTCCAACGGCTTCATGGGCGTCGCCTATCTCATCTGCGACACCCAGCCGCCCGGTTACTCCGCCCCTATCGCCTGTACTTATCCCGCCAACGCCCTCGACATGGCCGTCGGCGGAACCTCCGTCTCCAGCCCCGTCATGGCCGGCGTCATGGCCCTCATCAACCAGAAGGCCGGCTCGTCCCAAGGCAATCCCAACGCCCAGCTCTATGCCTTGGCCGCCAAGCAAACCTACGCGAACTGCAAAGCGGAGACAGTCGTCAACTCCAGCGCCTGCTACTTCAACGACATCGACACCGGCACCATCGCCACACCCTGTTTTGCCGGCTCAGTCAATTGCACCCCGCAGACCGCCGGCGACAAACTCGCCATCCTCCCCGGCTACGCCGCCACTACCGGCTATGACAAAGCCACCGGACTCGGCTCGCTCAACGTCGCCAATGTCGTCAACGGCTGGCCTGGAGTCACGCCGGCTGCCGCTCCCGTTGTCAATCTCAACCCAGCCAGCCTCGCCTTCGCCTCCACCAACGTCAGCGCTGCCTCCACCTCCCAAACCGTTACCCTCAAAAACACCGGAAACGCCTCGCTCACCCTCTCCAGCGTCTCGATCACCGGCGCCAATCCCTCTTCTTTCCTCCTCACCAATAACTGCGGCGCAACCTTGGCGGTCAACGCCGCGTGTACCCTCTCCATCTCCTTCAAACCCGCCGCGGCAGGCGCGCTGACGGCCTCGCTCAGCTTAGCCACCAACGCCGCCGGCTCGCCGCAAACCGTCCCCCTCAGCGGAACCGGCGTAGCCACGGCCACGGCCTCCGTCTCGCCCGCCAGCCTCACCTTCCCGTCCACCGCCGCCGGCGCAGTCTCCGCCTCGCAAACCGTCACCTTCACCAACACCGGTTCGTCCACGCTCGCCTCGCTCGGCGTATCGCTCACCGGAACCAACTCCAGCGCCTTCAAAGGAAACACCACATGCGGCGTCTCTCTGGCAGCCGGGGCCTCCTGCACCGTCACCTTCACCTTCAATCCCTCCTCGGCAGGTTCCTTCACCGCCCAGCTCAGCTTCACCAGCACCACCGCCAACTACACCACCAAAACCGTCCCCCTCGCCGGCACGGGCATCGCAGCGGTCCCGGCCGCCACGCCTTCCCTGTCTGCGTTGAACTTCCCTGTCACCGCCATCAGTTCCAACAGCGCCATCAACTACAGTCCTGCCCAAGCCGTTACCCTCACCAACTCCGGCAATAGCCCGCTAACCATTTCCGCCATCACGCTCGGCGGCAGCAACCCCACCTCCTTCAGCCAAATGAACAACTGCCCGGCCTCGCTCGCCACGGCCGCCAGTTGCACGGCTCTGGTTCGCTTCAATCCCACCGCCACCGGCAGTAAGACAGCCACCCTGGTCTTCACCGACAACGCATCCCCCATCACACAGTCCATTGCACTCAACGGAACCGGCGGCAGCGCGCCCACGTTCGCGCTCTCACTCAGCACGCTCAGCTTCGGCTCCATCCAGGCCAATAGCGGAGAATCCGTGCAAGCCGTCACCCTCACCAACTCCAGCGCCACCACGCCGCTCTACCTGACCTCCTTTGCACTCAGCGGTACGGGAGCCGCCTCCTTCACGCAGCTCAACAGTTGCGGCACAACGCTGGCCGCCAGTTCCACCTGCACGCTGCTGGTTCAGTTCGCTCCCAACGCCAAAGGCGCGCAATCGGCCACCCTCACCGTCACCTCCAACAACCCCACCGCCACCGCAACCGTGGCGCTCAGCGGAACCGGCCAATAACCTTTTGGGCGCCCCACCCTCGCTGCGTCTTTGTTTTTGCGGCGAGGGTGGGATGCAACAAAGCTCAATTCATTCCTCGTTCCTATCCCAAGGCAATCGCAATTGAAATCATCTGGAGGGAGCAGGGGCATTTATGCCCCTGAATATACGCCTGAAACCAAAGGGCTTCAGCCCCGGGCCTAAAGGCCAGCCTGCCCAAGCCTCGCTTCAGGGGCATAAATGCCCCTGCTCCCTCCGAAAAGCATCCTGCATGAGTATCGCGACAAAGATGAGCATTAGGCGAAGTTCAAATGCGATTGCCCAGGTTCCTATCCTCTCCCCCCAGTGCGATACTCTAAAAGAGCATTCACTTCCCTTCCCTCTCCGGGTGATCCGCTTGATTGTTGAAATTGAAAAACTGACCAAAATCTATGCCTCCAAGCTGCCCGTCACTGCCGTCGATGGCCTTGATTTGGAACTCGAGCAAGGCGAGATCTTCGGCCTGCTCGGGCCCAACGGCGCCGGCAAAACCACCACCATCTCCATCGCCACCACCCGCACCCTGCCCACCAGCGGCACGGTCCGCATC
>CAYVGW010000018.1:0-42923 GCA_964450895.1 uncultured Occallatibacter sp.
TGCGCTGGAAGCCTCAGTTCAACTGGACTCCGAAGGCCTACAAGGAGCGTGAGGTTCCAGTCCCAAATGAACTGCTTGAGATTCTGGAAGTCCACCGCCGATCTCTACCCGCTTCACGAGCATCCGCCCAGGCATTGATCTTCAGTACGGCCAGCGGAAGACGCGACACCCACATGCTCCGTGCGCTCAAACGAAATGCGAAGAAGGCCGGACTGAACCCAAATGACTTCTGGCTCCACAAGTTCCGAGCAACCTTTGCCACTACTCACCTTCAGGCTGGCGTCGACCTCAGAACAGTAATGACTTGGATGGGGCAGACCAATTTGGAGAGCATCATCCGCTATTTGAAACCAGCCAGAAACAGGACCGTCATCGAAAAGGTCAATTTGAGTTTCGCCAGCCACAACAGGGCCAAGTTCCGTCTCGTCACCGGTGCGGCATGAGTTCAGTCTATAGCGAAACTAGAGTGATTGCACCCCGAAGCGATTGCACTCAAGTCAACACGACCAACAGGGGGGCGACCCTGCACGAGACTCAAAAAGTCACACCAACTCTGGTTTCACTATAACGGCAAACGATCCATATCCCGCTTCCTACGGCGGGTCCCTTTTAGGGTGGCACGACAAGCGCCGAAGAAGATTTGACTGAATTTCCATTTGGCGAGATGCTCTCCAGACCCTGCATTTCGCAGGACTATGGAGGAACCGATGATCTTGGCCGAAATCGTCGAAGGCAAGAAAGAAGCTCTCCGTGTGGCGGAAGTCGCTCGAATCTTGAATGTCTCGATCAAGAAGATCTATAGGATGGCTGCAAATGGCCAAATTCCCTCTCTGAAGATTTCCAACTCGATCAGATTCGACCCTCACGATATCGCAATATGGCTGAGAGGCCAATCCAGTACCACTAACCCCATTCAGGCAGTGTTGATGCCAAGCCGCGCCTATCTGAGGAGAAGCAACGGGCGACAATTCAACCATGTGCCGCGCATTTGACCGAGTTTAGGAGGCACAGCATGCATGGCATATTGTTTTCACGTCCACGAAGGAGGAGAAGTTGATGCGAATCAGCTTGCCAACTCATTTCTGGATGCACTCACTAAAAATCCTTGCTTCGACCTTGCAGCCTGTGATTCGGCGCCCGCAGGACATCACCTGAAGCTTTTATGGAGAAACAGATGCGAATCGCAACGAACCAAAGCATTGCGGGATATTCTGCATTCCAGGTACGCAAATTCGTCAGACGATATAGGTTCACAAGTTTTTCCACTCGGGCTGCTGAAGCGGCACTGATGTTGAGTACCGAGGCCGCTGCTAACTTCCTGAGTACACTCGCAGATTTAGGCTTAATCGGAAAATTGAGTGAACGTGAGGGGAACCAGATCTTTCAGTTGACAAGCAGTGGACAGGCATTCGCCAACGCCACTGCGGCCAAACCTATTTATCGAAAGACGGCTGAACGCGTTCTGATGCAGTTCCTGGAGCGAGTGCATGAGGTGAATGCCACCCCTGACTTCCTGATCTTCAAGGGCAGCAAGGGATTGAGCCGGAACACTGTTCGCGGCTATGCAGATGCGCTACGGGCCTTTTTTCGATATGCTGAACAGCGCGGATGGTGCAAAGTGGGAATCGCTCAGGGCATCATTTCGTCCAGGCGGTATGTACATGAGGGGGTACCCGAGGGACCGCAATGGAAGCAGGTACAGCAGCTACTCAAGAGTGTGAAGGGAAGCAGCCCCGCTGCCCTGCGCGCCAGAGCCGTCTTGTTGCTCCTGACGGTTTACGGATTGCGCAGCGGCGAGATATCGCGTCTGCGATTGAGCGACTTCGACTGGCGTTTGGAGACGTTCACAGTGAGCCGCTCCAAGCGCGGCGGGGCACAGAAATACCCGTTGCAGCGTGAGGTGGGCGAAGCCATCCTGGAATACATTCAGAAGGTGCGTCCCCGCACTTGCTGTCGGAATTTGTTCCTCACCCTGAATCGCGCGCAAAACCGCCCGGTTGTGCCTGACGCCGGCTCCGCAAGGCCGCGCCGCGGCGCAACGGCCGCCCGGCCGCCCCTCCAACGACCCCGCGCTGCGTAAGATGCCTTTCCGTCCCGTCCAGATCGCACTGAAATCCGGGCTGATCGGGGGGATGGTGAGAAATGCGGGCTAAATGTGGGCTTTGGCAAGGATTTGGACCGCAAGCGCGCGGGCCACGCGGCACAAAACTTCTCGCTTCTGAACCGCATCGCCCTGAACCTGCTCAAACAAGAAACGACCTTCAGACGCTGCATCAAAGGCAAAAGGATCAAGGCCGCCTGGAATCATCCCTACCTGCTGAAATTGCTGGGAATTTGATATGCGTCGGCCCTGGTGGGGGGGCGGGGAGAAAAAGGGCTGGCCAGAGACTTCGTAGCTGGTCTGCCGGAAGCTCTTGGCCAGTTCAGAGAACCGTCAATCCAAATTGCAGAAGATCCGGCCTCGCAGGTTTCAATCAAATGAAAGGAGAAGAGTGCCTTACGGGCCCTGCCGCGCGCCGATCAGACCGAGCTTTCCGCCCTGCGAAAAAACCAGGGGGTTAGTTTTGGGCATGTATGCTGAGAGGGTAGGTATTGCCTCCAAGGAATGCCCACTCGCCTTTCTGGAGCCACGGGAGGGAGCTTCCGAAATCCATGCCATTTTGATTGCTATGCTGCCCCCTCCAATTCGCAGCGAATAGAGGTTGAGCTGCTTCCAATCGATCGAGGTCCGATGTTCGAGAAGAATCCAGTGTTGCAGAGAGGGAGAAGTTTGCGCGGGGTGAAGTGGTTCGCCATCCTCCTGCTTGCGGGAATGATGCCCAGCGCCGGAGGACAGGCGACGCAGACCACAGCACCGGCGGCGCCTGCATATTCCGAAGCCGACAAGGCCTTTGCGGCTGAGCTTTCGGCCCTTCCCTTGGAGGAGGCACTACAGGCCGTCTCCAAGGCGGACGCATCGCGTCTAACGGCAGGGGTGTGTCGGGCATTTCGGGAGAATGCCGACCAGGCGAGCGTGAAAAACCCGCATCGGGCGGTGGAGATTTCAAAAGTGTCGGAGGCCGTGGCGATGCGCGCCGGATTGCCGGTAATTGCCGCGGACACGCGCTACGACCAAGCGTATTACATGCAGCATGGCGGCGAGACCTATGAAGCGATCACCGTCTTCGGCCAGGCTCTGGCGATGTTCAAGGCCGCTGGCGCGCCTGGCAGGAAGATTGGCATCGTATACCAAAGCCGCGCCATTGCCAATCTTCGGTTGGGAGACCTGGATGCCGCCATTTCCGACGACAAGGAAGCATTGCGAATCTTTCGTGAGGACGGAGATGAAGTGAGTGTGGCCCGAGCCGAGAATGGGCTGGGCAATGCATTCCGGGAGCAGGGCAGCTTCAGCGAGGCAGAAGACGCCTTTCGCGAGGCTCTCAGAATCGCCCGCGCTCACGACCAGAGGATAGGTGAAGCCTTTGTGCTGAACAATCTCTCCATGCTGCACTCGATTGAGGGCGATTACCCGATGGCGATTCAATTCGGCGAGCAGAGCCTGGCCATCAAACGCCAGATCGGCGACAAAGCCGTCGTGGCAACGACGCTGATCAATCTCTCCAACTACTATGACGTGTTGGACCGCGACGTGGATGCCATGCGTGTGCTGGGCGAGGCCGCACAGATCGGCCGCGATCTGAACCTCAAGGAGAGCACCGCCAAGGCGATCGCTCAGATGGGCATAATTCAATTGAAACTGCATCATAACGAGGAGGCGCTGAAGCTGCTCGATGAGGGGGCGAGACTGGGCGCTGCCGCGGAAGATCGGCAGGGTCACGCATACACACTGTACAAGGTCGCGGAAGCCTATCTGAATTTGAAGAACTACGACAAGGCGCGCGCGTTCAGCCAGGAAGCGGCGTCGATCGCGCGGCGCGGGGGCATGTTGGACGAGTTGGCGGGGGCAGACCAGATGCAGGGGCAAGTTTACCTCGCGCAGGGCAAATTGAAGGAAGCGCGCGGCGCGCTTGAGGAGTCTATTGGCGCCATTGAGCAGATGCGCAATCACGTGAGCGGAGGGGCGGAGACGCGGCAGCGGTTCATGGCGGAAAGAACCAATCCCTACCGGCTTCTGACAGCAGTTGCGGCAAGGCAGGAAGACTGGGCGGCAGCTCTAGACAGCTCGGAGAAGGGCAAGGGGCGAATTCTACTGGATCTTTATACCGGCAATGAGTTGAGCTCGAACTTCACGCTGACCGATGCAGAGCGCGTCGAGGAGTCCCGGCTGCGGAGCAGGTTTCTCTCTCTCGACATGCAGTTCGACCAGCAGGCGAGCAGGCCCGGATTCGACCCAGCGCAGAAGAATGAACTGGATGCCAACCTGCACCAGGCCAAGACCGATCTTGAAGACTTTCGCGAGCAGCTCTATGGACGGCATCCGGAGTTGCGGCTGCGCCGCGCGGATTTTTCCGCTCTGACGGCGAAGGATATGCAGACGCTGGTTCCCGACCGGGCGACGGCGCTGTTGGAGTATGAGCTGACGGCAAGTGGCAACTACCTATTTGTGGTAACGCGGGGCGACGGAGACAGCGCCAAAATTCACGGCTACAAGCTGGCGGTGACGCTCGCGGAACTGACCCGGCATGTGCGGCATTTTCGCGAGCAACTGGCCAGCCGTGATCCGGAGTTTGCCGCGGAATCGCGCTGGCTCTACGCGGCGCTGCTCGAGCCGGCGCGGGCGCAGTTAGGAAAGAAATCATTGCTGGTGGTGGTGCCTGACGGAGTGCTGTGGCAGATTCCGTTTCAGGCGTTCGAGCGGCCGGATGGACGTTTTCTGATCGAGAGCGCGGCGATCGACTACGTGCCTTCGTTGGCCGTGCTCCGGGCGCTGAAAAGCTCAAGGCCCAAGCTGCTTGGCGCGCGCTCCCTGCTGGCCATGGGCGATCCCGGTGGCCACACGCAAGAGCAGAGGGATGAGGTGCAGGCGCTCACAAGGCTGTATGGAGCGAAGAACGCGCGGACTTTGATCGGCAAGGCCGCCACCTTGGACCAGTTTCTGCAAAGCGCTGCAAGATTTGACGTGGTACATATCGCCGCTCACGGGATCTACAACGACCGGGAACCGATGGCGTCGCACATGCTGCTCGCCTCCGCCAATGGGCAAGCTAAGGCCGGTTGGCTGCGGGCGCGTGATATTCAGGCAATGCAGTTGCAGGCGGAACTGGTGGTGCTCTCGGGGTGCGAGACTGGCAAGGGCGCATTTGAAGACGGGGAGGGCCTGTTGGGGATGAGCTGGGCGACGCTGGCTGCCGGGGCGCATAGTTCGCTGGCCAGTGCCTGGCGCGTGGAGGCCTCAAGCACTACGGAGATGATGGTCGCCTTCCACCAGGATATGCTGCGCGGCGTGGGCAAAGCCGAGGCGCTGCGCAGATCTGAGTTGAAGGTTCTGCACAGCGACAAGTACGCACACCCGTTTTACTGGGCAGCATTCGTTTTGATGGGCGACGGCGCGCCCTGAGCCAGCGAGGCTCTGAGTTGCGCCACGCGCGGATTGTCGGGGTTCTGCGCGGCTAACAGATTGATTTGCGCGCGGGCATCGTCGATGGCTCCGGCACGGGCGTAGAGCACGGCCAGCAGCAGAGGATCGTTGGCGTGGCTCTGAGCGGCGGCGTTGAGAGCCGCGGCTGCATCGGCTGCCATGATCTTGAAAGCTGCTTCGGGCTGCGGGAGCGCCGGTTGCCGGACCTCGCCGTGCCGGCTTTCAGCGGTAACCGTCCAGGTATAGCTTTCGCCGCGCGGCAGCGAGATCGCAGACTGCCACTGCGTGCCGTCGAGCAGCGGGCTCTCGACGATCTTGCGATATCCGGCCCCATACACTCTGACGCGGTAGCCGGTTGCCCCGTGCATCGCTTCCCAGACAAAAGACGGCCGATCCTTGGTCACCACCTGATCGAGGGGCGAGAGAACGTTGAAGGACGCCGCGGCCATGGGCGCGCCCAGCATCGTCTCCGGCCGGCGGCTACCGAGGTTTGGCAGGTGGGCAACCAGACGGCCCGTTTGCAATGCGGCCTTCAGATCATCTCGTTCCTCCTGGGCAAGGTCTTCATCTCCGTGCAATCGCCCGCTCTTGTCCAGGGAGAGTTGGATAGCACCATCGCGCAGGCTGGCAACGATCGGCTCCACGGGCGGAAGATGCTGCGCCATTCGCCCATAGAATCCGGCGACCGTGGCCAGCAGCACCGCTGCCGCCAGCCCGGACCACACCGGGTGCAAACGCCAGAAAGAGATGTGTTTGGGCGCGGCCGGCGTGCCGATCCGCACCACCGAAAAGCGAGGCGTTGCGGCAAGCTGGGCGGAAAACTGGCGAAGTTCCTCCAGTTCAGAGGCACAGGCGGCGCAACTCGCGGAGTGGCGTCCCACCTCCGGCGACACCGGTTCGCCGTCGGCCATCCTGCGCAGTTGCTCGTACTCCAGATGCGGCTCGGCGGCGGCAAAGGCATCTTGCAGCGCGGCCACCTTGCCGCCGGCCCCGTCCTCCCGCTCCAGCGCCGCACGGCATTGCGGACACGCGGCAAAGTGATCGTCAAACTCCAACAGCCGGGCAGGAGGAAGATCCTGCTCCAGAAAGGATCGAAGCTCCGAATTGGTTGCGTGTTTCATGGCGTTCTCACCTGGTTTGTCGTCCGATTGCGCTCGACATTACCATCTTCATCCAGCGAATTCATCTGCCGCGTGAGCCTGGCGCGGGCGCATTTACGCAGGTTGATGACCTGTTGACGGGTCAGCGACAGCAGGGACGCCACTTCCAGATCGCTCAATGGAAGCCGCTCCCACAGATCGGCAAACTCGTTATCAGGCAGCTCGATGGCGCGGGCAATTTGCCGGATGGTAGCCACGCCGGTGGCCACCAGCAGACTCGCGCCGCAAGCGCCATCGGGGCCTTTCAGGTTCAACAGCAGGGCGGCCCGTTGGTTGCGATTCAGCTCGATGATGCGTTTCCACAGAATCGCCAGCCACTGCCTCTGGGCCAGCGTCACGTCCACCGCGCGGCTCAGGTCAGCACACTCCAGTTCCTCGTCTGCCTCCTCGGAGGCATCCTGCACATTCCAGAGCCGAGCCATCAGAAGCGTCAGATCGTTGAAGGGGACCGGGGCATTGATCCGTGAAAGAATCTGGACCAACTGATCGGCCGGGTGTTGGCTCTTGAGCGCCGCTTCCAGCCCCTCCACACGATCCACATCGGAGATCGCGGCACGTGTGCGTTTCCCTGGCAGGCGCCATGCAGCCAAACCGCACAGCCAGACCCCGGAGTCCGGATCCTTCCATCGCGCCAGCTCCGGATACCGCTCCATCAGATAGCGCAGCTTGTTGCGCAGACTGTGAAAGGCCGGATACGCGCAGCGAAAGTAGTCGTTGCAGGCGCGCGCGGCCAGCGTGGCCACAAACGAATCCAGGTTCGCCGCCGGCGCCACGCTGCCCTTGCGCAGCTCCTCCACGTAGAGCAGAAACGAAACCACGGCCTCGGAAGCGACGTCCTTGATTCGGCTGTGGTGCTTCAAGTGATGGCGGCGCATCCGCGACGAAACGATGCGGAAGATCAGCGGCTCGACGTGCGAGCCGACCAGTTCTCCCAAAAGCGCTTCGGCTTGTTCCGGGTCCGGTGCGCCGAGACACAGGCCGAGCAAATCCGCCGCCTTGTTCGCGGTTGACAGTCGCCTCGATGCTATTGGGTGAACAGTGGCCATGTCTTCCGGGAAGCGAATAACCCGATGATACACCGAACCGCTTCATCCGTTGCTCCTCAACGGCAAGGGCAAGGATGAAGCGGTTCAAAATGGTCTCGCACCCTATTCACAAAGAACGCGAAGACATGGGAGCCCTTTTAGCTCCGGATCAAGAGTTGCGCCCGGCGCTTGGCAAGTCCAGCCAGACCGGCCAGACCGCTGCCCAAGAGCAGGAAGCTGCTTGGCTCGGGCGTAGCAGCGGGATTGGCTGGTGCGTCGGCTCCATACTGTGTGGTGCTGTCTGAGACAAACAGCCAGAAGTCAACCGAGGAGGGATAGGGGTTAGTCGAATCCCCGCCAAGCACCTGGTATACCGAAGAATAGGTGCCGTCGATCGTAAAGCTTGTGCTCGTCCACCCGCAAGTGCCGGACGAGAAGCACGAAAAGCCAGTATCCTGTTGACCAAAAACATCATTCCAATTTGGGGAATTTGCTGCAGGTGAACTGAGACCGGATACCGGTAGATCGGTCGGAGAGTTGATTGCAAATGCCCACAGGTTATACGATCCGGTGTAATCCACGTTGACTGCAATGGATCCATTCCCGTTGAGGGAGAGAGTGACCTGCCCGACGGACGCCACGGAGGCCGGTGCGGCACCGCCGGCGGCACAGGCATCAGTAACCACAGAGGAACAGGCCAGATTGAAGTTTGCGGTTAAGGAATCGGCATGGCAGTTTGCCGCGCCAAAGATGGCCGTGCAGCAGGTTGCTACAAGTATTGCTGTTAACTTCATGTGTTACCTCCATGGTGTACATGTTGAGCCGGAGCGCGGCGCGCCTTGGCGAATGTATGCTGTAAGCCCGCTCTGGAAGACTGAGTTGCTCAGTTGGTCCGCATCAGCAGGCGGTGACTGAAAGTCTGCGCTTGATCATGCCGGCCAGCCCGGCCAGACCGCTCCCCAGCAGCAGCAGGCTGGACGGCTCCGGCGTGGCAGCCGGTGGGGGAACCGTCGGTGGCACGGAAGCATCTGTGCCGTAGAGGGCAAAGGTCTCCGATGGACCCGCTCCGTATTGGGCGCTCACAGCACTCGACGGACCGTAGCTTAGGTCCCAATAAGCGTCTGCGCCCCCACCTGTAAACGTGGCTTTGTCCAACTGCAGAAAATAAGTACCGGCGGAAAGCGTCAGATTGGGGATGGAAAATACATTCTGATACATGTCGGAAGAGTCGTTGTGGTTCTCCAATTTGCTGCTGAAGCTCGCCGCGTCGCCAGATGCAAGCGTGGAGCCGCCAAACGCGCTGGTGGTAATCGCCCACTGCACACTGCTCAAGTTATTGCGGAGTGCTAGCCAGTCTCCAAACATGACTTGCGAGATCGTGGCCGGCGATGTCAGTGTGAAAGAGTCGGTGACGGCGTATGCGCCGTCGATCGTATCTCCCCCGACCGAGTAAGACTGAACCGTGGAATTGTCGTAGAGCGTCGAGGCCAAGGCGGGAGCCGCCGCAAGCGCGCCGAGTAACCCCAGGGCGCAGAGCGCTGAAATTGAGGGTCGAAACTTCATCTATTTCCTCCATGGTGTGTTGGTTCTGTCCCAGCGCAATGCGCAGGGGGGAGTCGATTTCGTAAGCGCGCCTTGAAAGACGGCCCGTAGCATGTGGGCGCCTGCTGACTGCCGAACAGCCTGTGGCGAAGACCGGTTTTGAAAGGGCACGGCTTTTGCCTTGCTGTAAGTACCGCAAAATCAACGGGGCGCTAGCCCCAGCGGATGTTATTTTGTTTCGAGTTACTTCCTCCACAGGCCACTAAGGGATCTGAGTTCTTGGGAATGCCGGGAAACAGCAGTTGTTCCGGGAAAGGCTGCCGCCCCAGTGCGCGATGGATAATTCATCCCGCACTGGGTCTGTCGCTGAACGAATTTGGATATGACGCGGGACAGGAAGATTTTTCTGGAAAGTTTTCCGTGCGGCAGTTTGTCGGATGGCGAGGACAACATCGCGCTGAAAAACTCTGGGGCCCTGGGAAGATCCGCGGCTATTCAACGACATTCCATGTGCATCTGCTTGCGGCTATCCGGACGCCTGAGCTAACCCGATGACCGTACAACATTAAGGCTCACAATTATCCATTTACACCCCATGGAGGAATCAAAATGAAGCGAGCTTGTGCAAAGAGCCTTATGCTCTTGTTGTGCATGCTGTCTCCTTCGCTCGTTCTGCAAGCGAAGGCCGCGGTCACCGTCACCGTCAGTCCCGGCTATACCAACATAGGTGTGAACCAAACATTGCAGTACTCCGCATCGGTAACAGGTCTGACCAACACGACCGTGAAATGGGAGATTAACGGGATCGTGGGCGGCAACTCCACCGTCGGGACCATTACCGCGGCGGGCCTGTACAAAGCGCCGGCCGTTGTACCCACAGTCGACACACTGGTGGAGGCGCTCGCCTCGGACGGCAAGACCATGGGCGAGCAGTATGTGAATGTCGAACCCGCCGGACCTACCATCCTCTCCATTAGCCCCAGCCCGATTCTCACCGGGAACCCCTCGGTGACCATCACGGGCGCTGGCTTTGTCAAAGGCGCAACGGTCAGTGTGAACGGCAACAATCTGGTCACGACCTTTGTGAACACAACCACGCTGAAGGCATCGTTCTATCAGACAACCCCAGCATCCGTGGTCTTCCAGGTCTCCAACCCAGGCAGCTTGTGGGGCCCAGCCTTTACCGTGCAGGTCGTGAATCCGCAAGCCATCTCACCCACCTCGGCCTCGGTGACTCTGGGCAAGACGCTGCAATTCACCTCTGCCGGGGCCACAAGCTGGACCGCGAGCGCGGGCAGCATCTCTTCGTTGGGCTTGTACACGGCCCCAGCGACGATGCCAGCCACGAGCGCGGTGACGGTCACGGCAACGGGGCCTGGAGGCTCAGCCACCGCCAAGGTAACTCTGCTCGCGCCTGTGCCCGTGGTCATCGCAATCTCTCCCACCTCGGCCAGCCTGCTCACTGGCGCCACGCAAAGCTTTAACGCAACGGTGAGCAACTCCACCAACACCGCTGTCACCTGGACAGCAAGTTGCGGTTCGCTCTCCAGCACGACGGCCAATCCCGTCACTTATACCGCCCCGGCCACTGCCGGAAGCTGCACGGTTACGGCCACCAGCAAGGCTGATACGACCAAGAGCGCGAAGGCAACCGTCTCCGTCACCGCGCCTGTGCCAGTGGCCATCGCAGTCTCTCCCACCTCGGCCAGCTTGCAAACCGGCGCCACGCAGAGCTTTACCGCAACGGTGAGCAACACCGCCAACACCGCTGTCACATGGACAACCAGTTGCGGCGCATTGTCCAGCACAACCACCAATCCTGTTACCTTCACCGCTCCAGCCACTGCAGGAAGCTGCTCGGTCACGGCCACCAGCGCAGCCGATACCACCAAGACCGCCACGGCGACGGTGACGGTTTCCTCCCCGTCGCAATCCGTTTCCATAACAGTCTCTCCCGCCATGGCCAGCCTGCAAACCGGCGGCACGCAGTCCTTCACAGCCACGGTGAGCAACTCGACTAACACCGCTGTCACATGGACGGCCAGTTGCGGCACTTTGTCCAGCACGTCCGCCAATCCCGTCACTTATACGGCTCCTTCAACCGTCGGTTCCTGCACCGTGACGGCGAAGAGCGCTGCGGATGCGACGATAACTGCGACGGCCACGATCACAGTGGCGCTGACGCAAGCGGTCACCATCTCTATTACTCCGGCCAGCATCAGCATCCCAATGGGCGGAACCGCCCAGATCACGGCGAACGTCACGGGCAGCAGCAATACTTCCGTGACCTGGTCAGTGGGCTGGCAGGGCGGGACGATTACCGGAACCGGCAATACCATCCAATTCACGAATTCGAGTTCGGGCATTGCGGTGGTGACGGCGACCAGCAACGCCGATACAACGCAATCGGTCTCGGCTAATGTCCTGGTGTTGCCCAGCGGCCAGAGCTATCCCGCCGTGCCGTATCCGGTGTCCTCCCATCCGCGCCTGTGGATTACACCCGCCGGCGTGACCCGCCTGCAGGGCTGGGCTACAACCTCCAACCCCATCTATGCGCAGGGCATGCTGCCGGTGTTGCAAAACGCCCTGGCCGACTACAACAATCAGTTCTTCCCCGGCGGCGCGGCCAACTCCAACTGGCCCGATCCCGGCGATGTGCAGGGCTATACGCTTCCGCTGGCCGAAGAGAATGCGATGATTCTGGCCTTCAACTCACTGATCGACCCCAATCCGGCCAACCGCATCACTTACGCCCAGGATGCGCGCAACCTCATCATGGTCGCCATCAACCAGGCCGCGCTCGGCCACCAGGCCAATGCTCCCTATCGCGATCCCGCATTTGCCGTCTACAACCGCGCCAGCGCCACCGGCCAGGATTGGCCGCTGGTGGTCGATTGGATCTACGACGCCAAGGACGCCTACGGGAAAAACATCCTTACCGCCTCCGACAAGGCCACCATCCGCAACGTCTTCCTGCTCTGGTCGGCCGATTGCCTGACCGCCTCGACCACCGGAGGGGATAGCCCGCAGGTTCAAGGCGTCATCAACGATCCTCAACTGCTGCCCAACAACCAGCCCTACCGCATGGCATCGAACAACTACTATCTGGCTCATGCGCGTCTGCTCACCATGATGGCGCTGGCCATCGATCCCGCCGACGATCCAGCGGTGGTTGCCGGGCAGCCTGCCACCCAGCTTGGCAACACATTGCGCAGCTACCTCAGCGATGCCACAGGCGCCTGGCTCTACCAGGAATATGCCATGATGGGCGATCCGCAGACCGTTGCCAGTGCATACGGCATCCCCGGAAATGGTGCGGGCTTCGGTTTGGCTTCGGGCGGATTGCCGCCGGAAGGCATGTTGTACGGCGAATCCTTTGGCACCGTACTTGGCCAGTTGCTGGCGCTGCAAACGGCCGGCTTCAACAACTCCACCTACGCCGATTTCACCGGGCCGCAAATTGAACTGATCGGCGCGCCGGTCTGGAGCCGCTGGGTGAATGGCATGTTCACCTCGCTGATTCCCAGCAGCTTTGTTCCCGCCTCGGAGACCTATCTTGGCCCCATCTACGAGTTCGCCGGCTACGGCGACATGCTGCGGCTGTGGGTGGAACCGGACAACATCAACGGCTTTACGCTGCTTGACCTGCTGGAAAACGAGAACGGCTCGACCGCTCACCAGGCCGACGTGCGCTGGTTCGTCACCAATGTGCTGCAAGGCGGCGCTGCCGGTATGACCGATCGTATGACCAGTTCGACGTGGGGAGCCATCGACACTGTTGAGTACTTTCTGCTCTTCGATCCCAGCGCTGACGCGGCTGCCGATCCCCGCCCCAGCCTGCCGCTCCAGTTCTACGATCCGAGCGCAGGAAGAATCGTGGCGCACAGCGACTGGACCCCCTCCAACTCCATCTTCGACTACCACGCCAGTTGGAAGTCCATCAATCACCAGAACGGCGATGCGGGCGAGTTCGAGATGTACCGCAAGGGCGAGTGGCTCACCAAGGAGATGAGCAACTACGACAACAATGAAGTGGGCCTCACCACCTACTACCACAACACCCTGGCCCTCAAGAACACCTGCCCCGCCGGCACACCCAATCTTGGTTGGAACGAGGTTGGAGAGTGGAATAACGGCAGCCAGTTCCTCTGGGCCGCCAGCGCCGGCGATCCCAGCACCGTCACCAGCAGCGGCACCGGCTACGTCTTTGCAGCCACCGACATGACCAGCCTTTACAACCGTCCCGATCCCTGGGACTCCACTCAGAATGCGGTCGATATTACGCGTGCCCAGCGCTCCATCTTCTGGCTCAACAAAGACTACATTGTGGTCTACGACCGCGCTACCTCCAACAGCAGCGGACTTTTCAAGCGCTTCAATCTCAGTCTGGTCAACAATCCCGTCATCAGCGGTCTGAACGCCACGGAAACCATGGCCGACGGCCAGCAGTTGTTCATTCACACGCTGTTGCCGCAGAACGCCTCCATCACCGCGCGCGAGGCCGACACTGATTTGAACCCCATTGCCGATCTGGAGCCGACCAAGTACGTGATGACGGTGCAGGATGCGAGCCTTCCTGTCGATACCCGCTTCCTGCATGTGCTGCAAGGGGCCGACAGCGGCGTCTCAGCCACGGCGGTCAGCGGCTTCTCTTCAACCAGCGGCACAGCCTTTGACGGAGCGCTGGCCGGCAACGCCGCCTTGCTCTTCATTCACGACGAAACCCAGACGGCCGGCTTTGTCACGACGGCCTACACCGAACCCTCTACCGTGACCGCCAATTACGTTGCCGGTCTCATTCCCAATGCCGCCTACACGGTACAGAAGTCCACCAGCGGCGCATCCGTCCAGATCACCATCACTGTTGGAGGCTCAACCCACGCCGACGCGGCCGGTGTACTGGTCTTCTAACCCGCGCTTTCCCACCCTGGGGAGCGGCGCTCGCTGGCCGCTCCCCATTCACTCAGGCGAACGAGCCCTGGCAAGTAGCGTTCGCCCGTCCACTTGCTTCCTGGACTGAGGGACTGGATAGCTTGAATCAGGAGCATAGTTGCGCGGCGACTGCATACCACTTGAGAAGTTTCGTAGCATGGAGGAGAGCATCTGATGGCTGTTCCGCAAATTATTTTAGAACTTGTGGAGATTTGCACCGGCCCAGCGTCCAATCGATAGCGGTCTGCTCCGCGTCCTGCGACCGACCATCGAAATCCGATGCTCGGAAACGCCAGCACTTGCCACCGCTCAGACCGGCAACGCAGCCGGTGCGCGCGTAACGCGGTGGGGCTTTGGGGTACACCTTCACGAGGGTCGAAGCCTGTTCGCTGTCGAGCAGGGGTTCAGGAACCTGGCGAAAATCGGCCATCCGTCCTCTCGATAGGGGGTGATACCAGTGATACCAAATCCTTGCGGAATTCTGTCCATCGGTGAGAAAATCTGGACAGAAGGACAAGCGAGAGAATTCTGGCATGTCACTGATGCGGCGATGTTTCGTCGATAAATCCAACATAGAAAACGGCATGGCGGCCACTCTGGGCCGGGGGTTCGAATCCCTCCGACCAGACCAATGTTTTCTATAGTTTACAGCCATTTCGGCGTCTTTCAAAAAAGCCACTGTAGTCAAATTTGTAGCAGCGATTGCCTCCAGGTTCAACAAATGGACGCACTTCTTGCAGGACATGACTTGATGAGAAGTCATACCTGACACGAAACTCCCTCTCGTGCGTTCCCCGCGTTCGGTACACAACAAGTTCGCCGATGCGCTGACATTCCTCCAGGCACGAGGAATGCCGAAACTGTTTGGCGAAAAACGACCATCTAACGTTGAATAATGAATGTTAAACGCTTTGATTATAAAGCGAATACGCGATATGCGGGGATTGAACAATTCTGTACATGTTCATGATTGACTGTGGCTTTCGGGGACGCATAGTGTGTGGGTATACCTGAATATCAGGCTTGGGGAGCGTTTTTACAGGCGTGTTTCGTTGCACCATTTACAAAGCGCCCACGGGGCGATTCTGTGCAAACGATGATCGCCCCGGAGGATGTTGAACCCAGATCCCATTGCTCCGCCCAGGATCTGCTTTCCGTTCCTTGACGGACCAATGGATATTTCGACAGCCTCGGGCTAATACTGCGGACAACGGGGAGACAGCCGGCCGCACGACAAGAATGATCCAGATCTAAAACGACAATCGGTTGCACAAATAGCAGAAGGCTGCCTCCCTCCTTCCTTTGCCGGAATTGCTAGTTCACTGAAAGTCTCTGAAGGGGTTTGTATGAATCGTTTTGCAAAGCTTTTTTGTGTTCTAATTTTCGCGAGTTGCGGTCGAATCTCGCATGCCCAGCATTCTCCCAACAGCAATGCCGTCTACCAGCAGTTGCGCGGCCTGACGCCAGGCGGCGATGTTATCACGGTCAGCAACCTGATGTTGCATCGGGACGCAGCCACATTCACCTTCAGCAGCGGGAGCTTTGCCTTCTATAGCGAAGTGAACGGCAAAGTGACGGGCGCCGTCTTCAAAGGCGGCGGGCATCTGCACGTCACGCCGCCCTCCGTTCAGGAACGCCACAATCTGAGTATTTCCGCGCACACCGAGGAGTTCGACGAGGATTTCGACCAGGTGGTGCTGCGTTTTACCGATGACACGGCGGCTGAGTTGCGCAAGGGCGCGACGGGCAAGGGCACGACGGATTCGGATTACGTCAAGGCGGCGGAGGAGTTCCGCGGCTTTCTGCGCCGCCATTCTTCAGGAAATGTCCAGGGCGCTCCGGGGGAGACCTACTACTATCGCAAGATCCAGGGAAATCTTGATCTGCGCCTGCTTCAGGATGTGCTGAGTCCTGCCCCCGGCGGGTTCTTTTATGCCGCCCTTCACGGCAAAAAAAGCGGACGCTTGTTTTTCATCCTCGATCCGCAGGGAGTTGTTGGATTGGCGCCCGAAGAGGTCTCGCTCGAAAATTGGAGTGGAACCTATGAGACTATGACGTTTCCGCTGGCCTTTCACCGCGCCGCGGAGTACGCCGACGGCACCGCCAGCGGCAGCGAGCACAATGCCGCCTCCCGGATTGTGAACGAAGACCTCGACATCTCCCTCGATAAAAACGGATTCCTTTCCGGTGTGGCCAGGGTTGAAGTTCGCGCGGATCAGGATGGCGTGGCCGTGGTTCCGCTGGATCTCTATCCGACTCTGCGCGTTAGCAAAGTGGAAACGGAGAAAGGCGAAGCGCTGGATTTTGTGCAACAGGACAAGAGCGAAGACCCGGACTTCGGCGTGGTGCTCGCCGCGCCGCTCAAAAAGGGAGAGTCGGCGACGATAAAGATCACTTATAGCGGCAAGGACGTGGTCTTCAATCGGGGCGGAAAGAACTATTATCCGACGGCTCGTGAAAACTGGTATCCCAACTCCAGCCAGGGCTTGGGGGATTACGCCAACTATCGGATGCTCTTTCATGTACCCAAGGATTTGCAGATCCTCGCCACCGGAACCAAGGTGAACGAGAGCACCGATCACGGAATCACCACTTCCGAGTGGAAGACCGAGATGCCGCTGGCCGTGGTGGGCTTCAGCCTGGGCGATTTTGTAAAAAAGGAGGTCCACTTCAAATACCCTGGGGGTGGCGGATTGACCATCGAAGCCAATGCCAACGTCCAGCCTACGGATCAAATCACAGCTATTGTGAATAGCCTGATGAATCAAAACACGAGTTTTGGCACGCTGAATACGACTCCGATGCTGGCCGCCGAGCTTAACCAAGGCGAGGTTGCCTCGCAGATTTACACCAATTACTTTGGCCAACTGCCTTTCTCTCACATTACCTTGACCCAGCAGTCGGCTTGCAACTACGGCCAGAGCTGGCCGATGTTGGTCTACCTGCCTATCTGCGGATTCTTCGACGCGACACAGCGGCACTATCTCCTGGGCAGCGACTCAACCGACATGTATTGGAAGATGGTTACGGCGCACGAGGTGGCACACCAGTGGTGGGGCCAGACGGTGGGCTTCCGCAGCTATCGCGACCAGTGGATGAGCGAGGGATTTGCCGATGCTTCCGCTACCATATTTCTGCAATCCAACGGGCAAACAGCCGACTTTATGGAGTACTGGCATCAGCAGCACAAGCTGCTCACCCAGAAGAACGAGTTTGGCTTCCGGCCTATCGACGTCGGCCCGGTCACCATGGGTGTTCGCCTCAGTTCTCCCAAGGCTGGCTGGGGCGTCTACAACAATCTCGTCTATCCCAAGGGCGCGTTCATTCTGCACATGATCCGCATGATGATGTACACGCCGCAAGAGGGAGACGCTCGCTTCCGCGCCACCATGCATGACTTCCTGGAGAGCCACCGGATGCAGGCCGCCACCACGGAAGACTTCAAGGCAGTCGTGGAAAAGCACATGAGTCCACAGATGGACTTGGATGGAAACCAGAAGATGGATTGGTTCTTCAATGAGTATGTCTACGGCATTGAGCTGCCATCCTATCACTTCGAGGGAGAGGTGACGCCGGAAGGTGATGCAAACAGCTTGCACTTCAAGCTGGTGCAATCGGGCGTCTCGGAGGCCTTCAAGATGATGGTGCCCATCTATCTGGAGTTGGAGGACGGAAAATCCTTCAGCATCGGCGCCATCAACATTGCAGGAAATCAGACAATCGATCAGACCGTGAAATTGCCGAAGTTCCAGTCGCGGGTGAAGCGGGTTATCATCAACAAGAACTACGACGTGCTGTCCATCGACAATTAGAGTGATTTAGGGATTTAATAGCAAAACCACGATGGGTGTACCCAGAGCTATTACTCTCAAGTGTTGTTATCCATAAGAAAACAACACCTCTGTTCAAGCAATTTGGGCATGGAAATCGTGGTTTTGCTTTCTAGTCCCCCACCGGCGTTACCGGCCCGCCACGCAGGAAACCGAAGCGCCGACCTCCTGGCCGGCTGTGGCGTGGACCTCCCGGTCCACGCTTGTTTCTTCCTAGAACGCTTCTCCTATTGTTGTTGAGGTGACCTGAATCCCACCCTAGCCGCAAAAAACAAAAATGCGGCGAGGGTGGGGCGCCCCGAACTCAATGCCTCGAAGAGAATTACTCTAGTTGGCGGTTTCGGCAAAGGTGACCGAAGCACCGCCGAGCGCGAACTGGTCCTGCGCGGTAACAGTCACCGCTCCCGTCGTGGCAGGCAGCGTCAGCGTGACCGAGGCGATGCCGGATGAGTTGGTGGTGGCAATGACCTTGCTTCCGCTGGTTGTACCGTTGGAAAGCGTGCCGGCCGAGGTGGTAAACAGAATGCTCGCGCCCGTATTCGTGAAGGTGGTGCCGCTGGGCGGTGTCAGCGTGACGCTCAACTGCTGCACTAGGGCCGACCCCGCGCTACCCGTTTGGGCGTTGCCTCCGCTGACGGCAAGTGTGCCGGCCGGTGCGCCGACGACGATCCATCCGCCCTCGGTCTGCTCTGCAGTGCCATCCGTACCGGTCACGGTATAGTGGCAGAAGGCCCCACCCACTACATCATTGTTGCCATAATTGCCCATGATGATTTCGTTGGCAACTGTAGGTTTGACGGTAATCGTCGCCGGCGTCGTGGGTGTGATCGTCGGATTGGTCAGTGTGATTGCGCCGCTGCATGCCGGCGCGCCCTCGAAGGCATCGAAGACCACCGAGGACAAGGTGACGTTGGCCGTGCCGCTGATGATCTTCGGATTCAGAATACCGGTACCCGATGCCGGAACCATCAGATCGTCCGGATTCAAATTCCACTCTGTTGCGGGCTGGGGATTCTGGCTTCCGCTGACCACCAGCAGCGTGATGCTGTTGGCTGCAAAGCTCTGCGTCGCGCTCCAGGAAGCTGAGGCGGTTGACGTGATCGCGCCAGGATTGGTGGATGCGACCGTGTACGACTTAAAGGTGGAGGCGCTGAAGCCGTTCAGGTTAAAGGAGACGTTTGCCGTGTTGCCTGCATCCTTGTTCAGCACCATGATGGTCATCGTGCTGCCCGCCGCATCCAAAGCGGCATAGCTGACGAAAGTGTCAGGATTGACAGAGCTTTGGTCCGAGACGGAGAGGGTGCCGAAGCCGTGCTTGGCCCCGTCGTAGTTGGTCCACAGCTTGAAGGAGGTGTAGTTGGGGTGCGGCTGATTGGTGGTGGTGTCATTCGCCGAAGGACCGCCCCAGCGCGTGGAGAAGCTCAGTCCTTCGCGGCCCATGGAGCCATATGCGTCGGCGTCGGAGAGCGCCGTGGCGAACTCCCATTCGCTGTACAAATCATTCCACTCGGTGAAGGAGAGCGGCGTGCCCGGATAGATGGCGTTCACCAAGGCCTTCATACGAGGAATCAGGAAAGCAGTTCCGCGCTGGGGCTCCGTGGTGGTTATCCAGTCCTGGTTGAACCCTGTGTTGGAGTAGGTTGGATCCCAATACTGGCGGACGTACTTGTTCACTTCCTTGCGCAGTTGCGGGTTGGTGTAGCCGGTGGTGTCAATGTTGTCGCCGTAATAAGCATGGATGTCAAAGACGTCGAGGGTGCGTTTTCCGTTGATCTGGTCCAGCCAGTTGACCTGATTCAGCCACCACGGCGCATAGTCGATATTGGCATAGGTGCCTCTGTTGTCGGTCGAGGGGCCGCTCCCCGTCCAGATATAGTTATAGCAGCAGGTAACGGGGCCGAAACGAACCGCTCCGGAATCCCAGCTCTTCAACGCTATTCCTTCATTCTCAAAGAGAGTAGCCATCTCGTTGTATCCAGTACCGGCCGGATGCACGTCGCGGTGAGATCCGCTCCAGATCTCCGGCTCGTTGTCCATGTCGTAGAAGTGGCACGAGGTGATTGGCGAATAGGGCACATTGCAGGTGCCGTTGCCAAAAGCCGCTGCCAGCGCTTGCGCCCAGTTTTGGCGGTCGATGCAGGTAGTTCCGTCTACCGTGCCTGACGGGCAATCGCTGGCGGTGTCGACCAGCGGATAGTAGGCATCATTTGGATCGTTGGCGACTTCCGTTTTGCAGTCCTGTTTATAGCCGTTACCCACATCGGAATTACCGGGTTGGGTCTGGCACTGCGGGCCGTACTTCTGGACGGAAAAGCTATAACCAGAGCTTTTGGCCACCCACCCGAGCATGGGCATGGTGTCCAACTGCTGACCGCCGGACGCCTTGGTGAAACTCGTGAACTGAACCGAGTCAACATTGCCGAGGGAGTAAGACTCGAACCACCAGTCACTGCCCGCATTGTAGGTGTGCAGCTTCCAGTTGTAGTCCGAAGCCTCGTTGCCGCCAAAACGCACAAACGCCGGCGACAGGGCGGTCACATCGCTTTCCGTCAGCGAATTGATGCCGTAGATGTACGGGCTGATCTGGTGGCGATTGGCCAGTGTGTCGATGTTGACGGTAACGTTGGTGCTGCCGGGCGAGCTAATGTTCATGGCCACCGTGCCCGTGGATGCGGTATACCTCGCTGCACTGCTGGAGTCTGGCGTGTAGGAGGCGGTGAGCGTATCGGAACCCTTTGCCAGCGTGCCGGGCTGTAGATAGAAGGTCGCCGAACCGTTGCTCAATGTCGCCACCGCGGAGGTGAAGCTGCCGCTGGAGAGCGTCACATTGCCCGATGGCACTCCATTGGCCCCGGTTACGGCAGTGGTCACAATCAGATTTTGCGCATAGGCGTGCGTGGTCTCTTCGGGAGTGACGGTGACGGTTGCTGCCGGCAGCGGAGTGCTCACCAAGACTGAAGCTGTTCCAGACGCGTTGTTGTAGGTCGCGGAACTGCCACTGTCGGGAGTGTATTGGGCGGTCAGCGTGTCGGAGCCAGCGGCAAGCGCCCCGGCCGCAATCGTAATGGACGCCGAGCCGGAGCTGAGCGTTGTGGACGATGAAGTGTAGTTCCCGCTGGAAAGAACCACCGATCCGGTGGGCGCGCCGCTGGCGCCGGAAACAGCGATGGTCACGCCGAGACTTTGCGTCGAAGCAATGCTGTTTGACGATGGCGTGACAGTAATCGTGGGCGTGGTGGGGTTCTGGACCTTTCCCCCGCCTCCCTGGCCTCCGCCGTTGCATGCGCCCACTGTGAATGCAATCGCAAAAAGGGAATGAACAAAGATCAATCTTGCAAATCGACTCATGGAAAAGCTCCTTTGATGTTAATTGGTGAACGGCGTGATACTGCCGGCGCCTCTACTTGTTATCCCGGCTGTGTTCCAGCTTGACGAGCACACCATCGCTGCTGTTCATCGGCGCGATATACTTTCAGGCGGCAATCGAAGTCCCGATGATAATGAGTCCAAGCCGTCGCGGAAATGAACTATTGATCCGGCCTGAAAGGATTGCGATACAAAAAATCTGTCATCCTGAGCGGAGCGCAGCGGAGTCGAAGGACCTGCGGTTGCTTTGCGGCGGTAATCTCGCATTGCATTCGTGCCGGATCAATAATCATGGTTGTTGCGCTCCTCTCAAAGAAGTTACTGTCCCGATAAATGCAGCCTGGAGCGCGGTCTATTCTCGGAGTGACTTGATCTTCGGCCAGCAAAAGAACTCCGAAGCATTACCATCAGCGTGACTGCGGGTTGACGAACAGTCGCGAATACATAATCTCGTGGGATCAGGAAGGTCACAAAGAGACCCCACGAGCGGGGATGACGCTACGCATGCTCATTCGCGCATGCCCCAAAATGATTTCTTTCCCATGGCCTTTTCCAAACAGGCTGTCTAGTTGGTCTGGCCAAATTGCCGCCATGCATACTGGTGCATATCCCAAGCGCGCGGCGCCCAACTTTGTTGCACATCTTCCAAGCGCCGATCGAAACCCTGATTGTGGTGAAACGGACAGACTCGCCGGAGGCCGTGGCGGCTTCGCGCTTCCAGCGCCGCCCGCGTACGGAAAAAGCGATGCAAACAAAATTAAGAATTGCAATAGGGCCATGAACCGGAAGCAAGCGCATATTCAACTGTCCTGTCGCTCGCGTTACAGAGGTTCCAATCATGTGCTCATCACTCTCGCGAGGCATGAACAAGATGCCTTGCCGCCTTGACATTCAAAAAAAGTCGGGATGACTGATCCGCCATCCCGCGGGAGTTAGATATTTGGGAGGTCTTGACTCAAACTCCCATAAAGGAGCGGCCGCCCAGGAGCGGCCGCTCAAGTTGGTTAGAAGTTGTAGCGCAGGGTCAATTCAATCACGCGGCGACCAAAGTGCTCGTGCGGAACGCCGTATGTCCAGCCGGTTCCCGAGGTCGGAAGCACTCCGTTCGTGAAGCTGCTGAGGGTTTCGTTCTGGTTGTTGTTCTGGTCAAACGACGTGAGCCCATGGTTGACGAAGTTGTTCGCGTTCACCTTCAATTGGGCGCTCTGGCTCTCTCTGATCTTGACCGTACGCGACGCCGACAGATCCGTGTTGAACCAGATCGGCCCGTGGAAGTACGGCATCTGGCTAGGCCCATTGCTGCCCACCGCGGTCAGAATGCCCGTGGCGGCATCGATAGTGGGCAAGTTGGGAACCGAGAAGCATTTCGGGTTGATGTACTGGCCCTTGGCAAGACCCGAACCCGGATTGCAGGTGATCTTGGGATACAGTGTGTAGTTGGGGGCGCCAAGGAAGTTGCTGCTGTTGATCGCGTTGCGGGTGACGGTGACGTTATTTGCTCCAACCACGACCACGGGATTGGTAAGGGAATCGGTTCCGCCAAAGGACATGTTGCTGCCGATTCCGGAGCTTTGCTGGAAGTTCGGGCCGCTCTGCAGGCCGGAGAGTCCGGACAGCATCCAGCCATTCAAGGCCGCGCCCAGCAGCTTGTTGCCCTTGAAGCGCTGGCCCACGTCGTACGTATACGTGGCGTTGAAGACGTGCGAGCGATCTTGAGCCAGAACGCCGTAGTCGTTTTGCATGTTGATGGGATCGTTGTTGCCTTGGATGCCCATGGTCTTCGACCAGGTGTAGTTCACGCTGTAGGTGAGGGATCCCTGGCGCTTGAAGACAGATGCCTGGAGGGAGTTGTAATTCGCCCAGGCGCCGTTTAGGTGGGTGATCAAGCCCAAACCGCTACCCGAAGAGTAGTCCAGGTACGGGACATAGTCCTGCGTGTTGCTGCTCACTGTGGCATTGGCGTCGCCGGTGGTGGAGGAGTAAAGCGCCAGCGTCTGGTTGTAGTACTTGGAGGCGGGGTTGGGATCGGGCTTCATGTACGTGCCGATTGGAACCTGGCTATTCAGGGAGCCTGAGAGCGGGTTGATCATATCCGTCGTCTGGTTACCCATGTAGCTGACTTCAAGCGTTGATTTGAAAGGAAGCTGCTGCGAGAGGGTGAGGTTGTAGGTCACTTCCTTCGGTTCCAGGTGATCGTTGGGATCCAGCCCCGAACCGCTGCTGATGCCTCCAACCGAGTAGGCGCACTGAAGGTTGGTGGCATTGATCTGCGAAAGGAAGTGGGCCGTGCCGGCCAAACTGCAGGAGCTTGAGCCCGACTGCATGCTGGTACCTCCGAAGGTGCCAATTCCATCCCTGAAGTAGTACAGGCCGATGCCACCGCGGACGACGGTCTTGCCATTGCCGTACACATCGTAGGCCGCGCCAAAACGCGGACCCCAGAAGATGGCATTCATGGTGCGACCAGACATGGGCACGGTGCTGAGGGTGTGGATACCGTTCCCCACCGGATCCGCTCCATGCCAGCGCATGCCGGGGAAAGCGGTGAGGCCATTGGCCACATCTTTGTTGTACTGGGCCACAGTCCAGATCGCGCCGCCGTATTTGCCGCTGCCGTCTGTGTACGGATCATCGTGAGCCAGACGAAGGCCGAGGTCGAGGGTAAGACGCTTGGTCGCCTTCCATGCGTCCTGCACGTAGTAGCCGAACGAAAGGGGGCTTTTGGTGTTGCTGACGGAAAGCGGCGCAACGCTGAATCCGTTGGTTACGTCGGTCATGAAGTTGAGAACAGGATCCTGTCCGAAGGCGCCGCCGGGCAGGCTTCCGTTCCCCCCAACACTCAGTGTGCCGTTGGGGCCATTGGCCTGGTTGATGCTGGACTCAACGTCCGAAACAAGATTCCAAATGATGCCAGCCTTCAGCGAGTGGGTCTTGAGGACTTTGGTGAAGTTGTCGGAGATCGAAGGCGCAACCTTCTTGATGAAGTAGGCATACCGGCCAATGTCGTAGTTCATGGGAATGCCGTTGTCCGAACCCCAACTGGCGATGCTGGGCAGAACGGGGGAGTAGTTGGGATAGGTGTACGGGTAATTGTTCGCCTTCTTGTCGATCAGCGACTCGTTCTCGGGTGAGTCCGGGTCGTACGTGTAGCCCATGTTGGCCAGGAACTCGTTGGTGGTCGACGAGTTGAAGACATGCACGAGGTTGGCCGACAGAGTGTACGAGTGAGTGGTCGACGCGCAGCAGCCCGGGCTTTCTACCAGGTTGCCCGGCGACCACCAGCGCATGATCGGCTGCGTGGCTTGCTCGTACTGGTGGTTGAAGCTGACGTACAGCTTGGTGTTGTCGCTGTACGCGTAATCCGCGCGCGCGTGGAACATGTATCCGTTGTCGGAGTCCGATATCGGGAGCAAATAGTTGTAGTCCGCGCCCGAAGTCGGAGTGCGATTCGGCTTCGGAATAAGAGCAAACAAGGCCTTGGCGCCGGGTGCTATGTAGGCCGAGATGTCGTCATTCACAATTGTATTGACCGTGGTGGTGGGATCTAAAGTGGTGCCGCCGGTGGCGATGGTGGTCCACTGCTGGCAACGGTTTCCATTGTGGTAGGTTTGGGTTACTGTATCCCATCCGGACTCGCTCGGGCTCATCGCGGCGCAGGCGGTCGCGTTATCGGTGAGCGTGGGGTCGAATAGACCCTGGCGTTCGCTCAACGTCGGCACATTCGCTTGGAGCCTGCCGTTGGAGGTGCTGTCCGGATATTGCTGGTAGTACCTCTCGTATCCGACAAAGGCGGTCAACTTCTTGTGTGTGAATGGGATTGGCCCGCTAATCTGACCGCCGGGATAGTACTCGTGGTCTTTGGTCCGCGGAAGCAGGTTGGCCGCCTCTTTGTTGAAAAAGTCGTTGGAGTTCATCTGGTAGGTGCGGTAGTGGAAATATGCCTCGCCATGATAGGTGGAAGTACCCCCCTTGCCAACCGCCGCAATCACAACCGGGCCGAGAGCCTGGTCCGCGCTGTAGGCCGATGAAGTGACCTTGATCTCAGCCACCATGTCCGCGTTGATGGTTTGCAGAGCGCTACAGTTGCAACCGGGATCGATAATGCTGGCGCCATCAGCGGTCAGAGCAGTGCCGCCGGAGCGGTTGGGATTACCCGCCCCGCTGATTCCGTTGCCAACCGGCGAATTCCAGGCGGCGGTAACCGTTGAATCGTAGTTGGCCTTGTTCTGGATGCCGCCAAGGTTGGTGAACTGGTTGAAGCCCGGCAGCGTCTTGATCAGCTCGGTTGCGTCGCGGCCCGTCAAGGCGAGCTTTGCAAGATCGGCCGAGTCCACCGTGTTGGAAAGATCGCCGGAATCCACTGTGATCGAAGACTGATTCGCAATCACGGTGATCGAAACGTTATCCGTGGCTACTGACAGCACAACGTTCAGATTGCGGCGGTCGCCCGGGCTAATGTGGATGCCGGACTCTTCCGCTGGACGAAACCCTTTGAATTCAACCTTGACGGAATAGTCACCGGTAACTAGGCCGTTGAAGGAGAAGAAGCCTTCTGCATTCGTGGGGTTGACGCGAATATCACTTTTACTGGCCATGTTGGTAAGCGTCACATTGGCCTTGGGAATGACTGCGCCGTTTTTATCGAGCACTGAGCCGACGATACTGCCCGTCTGCTGCGCCAATAGGGATGCTGAAAGAGCGCCAAGAATGGCCGCCATCAGCATCGCTCTCAGAATGGTTCTACGCATGCACTGCCTCCGAATCTCCCCACGGAGTCTCCGCGAGGAGGAATTCCCACTTGCGTGGGGGTTTGGGAAGACGCCGCCTGCACTCCGCTCCACAAGCGAAAACTCGGGCGCCATTGCCTTCGTCTGCCCGGTCGCGTTATTCCGGGAAGGGCCAGACCTACTTCGGTGCAGTTAACGTTGAAGTAAACCGCGCCTGCATCTGCGTCCCTGCCGCGCTGTTGCTGCAGCGTCATTCCCGTGAAATCAACCGAAACAAATACTGCATGGGGCAGAAGGCGATTGTGAAGTACAATCTCGCACAGACTTGTGCCGGCCCAGTGAACATTTGTCACCTCGCAGATAACAATGTATTTACTCAGAATGCTGGAACTTGTTAAATGAAAATGTTCGCAAGAGGATTTGAAAAGCGGCCCAAGAATTGCTGCCTCGGCCTGTCTGTCATTTCCCCGGCGGCGCGACTGCTTGCCTGCTCATGGAAAGATGGGAAAACACCATTGAGTATTCGCCGCGCCCGGAGAAGGAGGTTGTTGGGTTTCAAGGCACTTTCGGCCCCGGAGATTGAGCCCGGAGGCATTCGCCATCTAGCCGCGGGCGGCGTGGCCCGGGCAGTCGATGAGACGATGATTCTAGCGCCGCGGCGTGTGTCTGCATAGGTTGGCCCACTGCGTGAGCGCGGCTTTGTTTGCGTAGCGCCTAATACAAAGGTGCTGCTAAACTCGAGTCATCGAGGTTTGCAATCATGCTTCAGAACGCAGAGAATGGCAGCCGCTCAAGGCCGCTCTACAAACCTTCTTTCACGGCTTCATTCTTGGCTTTCCTCTTGGGCCTCACCCTATCGATGGCGGCCCCGCTTTGCTCGCAGAATCCTGCCGGGCAGTCCTTCGATGAGATCGAGAAGCAAGCCAATGAGGCCCGGGATGCAAAACGGCTCGAAGAAGCGGTAACTCTCTATCGGGAGGCATTGAAGCTGAAGCCGAGCTGGCAGGAAGGCAGTTGGTATCTGGGTACGAGCTTGTTTGGCCTCAATCGCTTTGCGGAGGCACGCGACGCCTTCCGCCACGTCGCCATTTCCCAGCCCGCCAATGGACCCGCCTGGGCCTTGGCAGGCATGTGCGAATTTGAGCTGAAAAACTACACCCGGTCACTCGAGTATCTGCTGCGCGCGGAATCCACCGGCCTGGGCGGGAATGAAGAACTCAGTTCGCTGGTCCATCTTCGGATTGCGCTCTTGGAGAACCGGGAAGGAGCATTCGATCAGGCTTATGCCCGGTTGATTCCGATTGTCGCCACCGGCACGTACCCCGAAGTGATTGAAGCCCTCGGCCTGACCATTCTGCGGACGCCGCTGCTTCCCTCCGAGATTCCCGAGCAGGATCGCGACTTGTACCAGAGGGCTGGCGAGGCCTTGTATGACACGCTGACACACGACAAAGAGAGCGCGGCACGCATCTTCGAAGAGCTTGTGACCTCCTATCCCAACCGGCCAAATGTGCACAACGCGCGCGGAGCGTTCCTGGTCGATAGCGACCCCGGTGAAGCCATCAAGGAGTTCGAGCGGGAACTCCAAATCAACCCTTCCGACGGCAACGCTCTGTTTCGCCTGGCAATGCTCTATTTGAAGCAAGGCAATCCTGAGAAGGCCGTCGATTATGCTCGCCGGATCCTGAAGTCCAGCCCCGGCGCTGTGGCGCCGCGCCGGCTGCTGGGAGAAGCGCTGCTCCAATCGGGGGACACGGCGGGCGCGCTTGTGGAGCTGCAATCGGCAGCAAGGCAAGAGCCTGACTTTGCGCAAACCCACTTTCTCCTGGCCGAAGCCTACAAAAGGGCTGGCAACAGGCCTTTGGCGAGCCGGGAAATGGAGGAATTCCAACGCTTGGACAGAAAAGAGAAGAGCGAGGCCGGTCTAGCGGCTCCCCCGCGCTAGTCGCGCCGCCGTTAAGTCACCTCGGGCCGCAAGTGCCGCTGCAGGGGATGCGCTCTACTTCTTCCGCGGCGGGTTTGCGGCCGGTTCCTCCACGTCGACCACGCGGTCTCCCTGCACGTTGTGCAGGGTCTGATGGACTCCGCTTGGCCAGGCGATATCGATCTCCGTTGCGATCTTCGATGCCCCAAGCCCAAAGTGAACCCGGCTGTCGCTGGAAGAGGCGAAGCCGACGCTGGTGGTCACTTCGTTGTATTGTTGCGCGCCGTCCGGTGTGGTGAGCTTGATCTGCGCGCCTATTCCCATGCGATTGCTGGTTGTGCCTCGAAGTCGCAGAAGAATCCAGTGGTTGCTATTCCTGGTGGTGTTGCGAAACAGCTTGGCAGGGCCATTCAACACCGACACCACCACATCCATCCGGCCATCGTTGAACAGATCGCCGACGGCCGCTCCGCGGTGCAGTGCGGGAACTTGAAATGCGGCTCCGGCCGCGGCGCTTACATCCTGGAACTTCCCATTGCCAAGGTTGCGAAAGACCGCGTTTGGCTCCTGGTAAGAGCGCCCCGAGGCGATCACCGGATCCAGAACATTGGAACGCGCCACGAACAGATCCTTCCAGCCGTCGTTGTCGAGATCGACCATGGCGTTCGACCATCCGGCCATATTCTGCGCAGCCCAGGCAAGTCCGCTGCTGGTTGTGGCATCCTCGAATTCGCCCCCTCCGCGATTGATGAAAAGAGGAAACAACTCCGTAGGCAATGCGGTAAACCAGATGTCTGGACGCCCATCGTTGTTGACGTCACGAAAATCGGCGCCCATGCCGGAGACGGTTTTGCCGCTTGGGTTATAAGCCACCCAGGATGGGACGGCTACTTCCTCGAAACGCTTTCCGCCGATATTGTGGAAGAGGAAGTTGGGACTATCGTCGTTGGCCACGAAGATGTCCATGAAGCCATCGCCGTCGTAGTCGGCAATGGCCACGCCCATACCCCGCCCCAAATGCTGCGCGATGCCCGTTTCGACGGAAACGTCGGTAAACGTGCCGTCGCCGTTGTTCCGGTAGAGGGTATTGGGAAGAGGTTGATACAGCGTGGGGCTGCAATAGTTGCGGATGCTGGCGACCATGCACAGGGGATCCTTGTTCACCTCCCATTCCACGTAGTTGGAGACGAACAGGTCCAGCAAGCCGTCGTTGTTGTAGTCCACCCAGGCCGCGGCCACGGACCACATTTTCTTCCCGTTATACGTGCCTCCGCTCACCCCGGCCTTGTCCGTTACGTCGGTAAACGTGCAGTCGCCGTTGTTGTGGTAGAGGTGGTTCTGGGTCACCCCAGCCACATACAGATCCGGACGCCCGTCGTTATCGTAATCGCCGGCAGCCACTCCCATATCAAAGCCGTCACCTCCCACGCCGGCCTTGTCCGTGATGTCGCTAAACGTGCCATCGCGATTGTTGTGGTAGAGCCGATTCCGGTACTGCGGCCCCTCTTTCTTCAAGGATGGAATCGCGGCGCCGTTCACGAAAAAGATGTCTGGGTAGCCATCCCCGTCGCAGTCGATCAGGGCAACGCCTGCAACCATCGTCTCGATCTGGTTCTTGTTGGGAGTTGGCGAGCTGTCGATGGCAAAATCGATGCCGCTCCGCGCGGCAATCTCTTCAAACGTGATGGGGCCGCTCGCTGACGCCTGAGCCGTGGGTGCTTTCTGCGCTGCGGCCCATTCGCGCCCCCCCGCGGAGAGCAACACCAGGAGGCTCATAAGCGCGATCTTCCGGAAAAGAAATTCGTTTGCTGGATCACGCCCGATTACTGCCACTACGATTGCCTCCAAAAAGCTTTGCATCCAAATCGCTTGGCCCAGCCGCTGAGATTCTGTAACCTGACTCGTCGCATCACTTTCTTTCCATCTGCCTGTCCGTCAGCGCACCTGCCTGGAATCATTTCCAGTCCCCCACCGGCGTTGCCGGCCCGCCTCGCATGAAACTGTAGCGCCGCCCCCCTGGTCGGCCGTGGCATGGACCTCCCGGTCCACGCTTGTTTCTCTTTAGGCTCGAACGCAACAGAGCTGACTATAGCAGTCCAAAGTCCTACCGCCCACGTTAATCATGCACGGAGTTGTTGGCTTTCGGCTGCCGCGCGCAATGCGTTGATTATAAAGGAATTAAACATTTGCAACGTTGAAATCTGGAACCTCCGGCGGAACTTGTGCAGAGATTTCACATGGCTGGCGCGCGGTTGTAAAATGAAATCACCCACCAGGAGTGGTTTCTTGATGCAGGTTTCCTCATCACACTCGGCTGATGCAGAACGCGCGGAATCCGCTATTGTCCTCGCTGCTTTGGCGCCCACTCCCCGTCTCGCAAGCCTCTTGCGGTTCCTTGTGGACCGATACTTCCAAGGCAGAACTGTCGAGATCACGGAGTACAACATAGCGACCGGCGTCTATGGGCGTTCAAAAACTTCCTTCGATAGCGCAACAGACTCCATCGCTCGCGTGGAGGCCCATCGACTGAGAAAGAAGCTGAAGGAGTATTACGAGAAGGAGGGCCGGGATCACGCCATTCTGATCTCGCTGCCTAACCGAAGTTATGTGCCGGAATTCAATCACCGCGCGGCTTCTGCCGGCGCCCCTGCGCGATCCGGCCCAGAGGCTGATCCCAGGGAACGCGAGACTCTCTCCGCGGAGGCCGCTGTGGAGGCCGTGGCCGTCCGGAGCGCCGCCGAAACGGGAACCGCGGCGACGATCCCTGCGCGGCGCACCCCCTTGCGGAGCAGGATTCTGCTCTATTCGGTCGCGGCAGTTGCCGTTTTGCTTCTTGTCAGCTTCGGCGTTGTCCAATTCTTCTCGCGCAACAGCTCCGCCAATGCACACGAATCAGCGAGCACACCCCGGCCAGATACCAATCCGTCTCCCACCCCGGCCAATGCAGTTCGTCTCCCCGTACGATTGCTTGCCGGCTATGATGGAAGTCCTAAAATCGACAGCGCGGGCGCAAGCTGGGAAGCGGATCGGTATTTCTTTTCCGGCACGCCGCTCCGGCGGCCTGAGGCCTCGGTCACGGGAACCAGCGATCCAATGTTGTTCGATCATTGGCGAGTGGGCGACTTCTCGTACAGTATTCCCCTTGCGCCGGGCCCCTATGAACTGCATCTGTTCTTCGTAGCTTCGCCCCAGGATGATCCAAAAACCAGTTTCTTTAAGGTAACTGCCAACGGAACACCGCTTTTGGATGGATTCAACATCGGTCTGGATGCTCTTGGACCCAACATCGCCGACGAGCGCGTCTTCAAGGACATCTATCCGGACAAGGATGGTGTTCTTCATCTCAAGTTCATGATGGATCGGACTGCGCCATCGCTGAATGCTCTTGAGATTCTGCCGGGCTTGCCCCATCGGCAGCTCCCCATTCGCCTTGTCATGCAGCGCGCGGCTGTCACAGACCAAGGTGGTAACGTGTGGCATCCCGATAACTATTTCCAGAGTGGCATGCTTTCCGATCCTCCTCGACTGGTAAACGGCACTCCGGATCCAAATCTCTACGCACAGGAACGCTACGGTCACTTCACTTATTCGATACCGGTCGACACGCGCGGCCGCTATACGCTTGTACTCCATTTCGCCGAGCTTTACTGGGTCTCCGATCCGAATGGCTCCGCCGGCGCAGGCCGTCGGCTTTTTCGCGTTGATTGCAACGGCTCAATGCTGCTCAACAACTTCGATATCTTCAAAGAAGTCGGCAGTATGCACGCTCTGACCAAAACCTTTCATCATCTCCAGCCTTCCGCCGAAGGTAAATTCAACTTGACGTTTGAGCCGATCGTAAACTATGCAACCGTTTCGGCAATCGAAGTCATCGATGAATCGGAGTGAGTGCTTCCGCTTTTGAAAATTAGTCCACGCAAGATGCCGCGGAGATCACTGCGCCTGCGCCGTTGGCGGCTTGGCTGGCGACAGCCCGGGCGCTCACCGCGGCAAGTCCCCCCCAGCCCTGCCAAACGTGTAGCCTGCATTTTTCTCCTCTTCGGGAATGGACCCAAACCTCAAGAAAATCCTCGGCCCATACAGACACCCGGATATTCGCCTGGATTCAGAACAAATGGCGTCGTGAGCCATGCTACGAACTCGGCACTGTCCAGTGATTCACATTACCGTTTGCAGTCACCCGCTTCCTCAATAAAACAGATACTTCCGCCAGCGGTCATCCCCGCGCCCCAGCATCCGCATGATCTGCCGGCTGGTGTGCAGCGAAAACGCGCGCGGCTCGCGCAAGAGGACCATGTCATCAAGCTCATGGAGCAGCCGGTTGCCCTTGCGATGATTGCAGTCCGGGCAGCACGCCACCAGATTTTCCCAAGTCGAGTTGCCGCCGCGCGAGCGCGGGATCACGTGGTCCAGCGTCAAATCGCCGGGAGGCATTACCTCCCCGCAGTACTGGCAGGTGTTGCGGTCGCGCAGCAGGATATTTTTGCGCGAGAGGGCGCGCGTCTGGTAGGGGATGCGCCGGTACTCCAGCAGCCGGATCACCGAGGGCATGGGGATCCGGCTGCGCTGCGCGTGAAGCATCAGCCCGTGCTCCTCCTCGGTGCGCGCAATGCCCTTGAGCACCAGCACCAGCGCCCGCCGCGCGCCGCAGATATTAATCGGTTCATACGAGGCGTTCAGCACCAGCACCGGCATCTGCAAGATGTGCGCCGACTGCATGGTGACAGCTTCCCCGGCATAGGCCGCGGCCCGGGCGATGGACTTCTGCTTGCGCGCGTGAATCATGGCTTTTCCGAGCGACATCCCTTATCCCCTTGTCAAAAAGATGGTGTGCCGTGCAATGAATCCATGCTTTCTTCTTGCAAAAACTCCGGGTGCCCCACCCTCGCCGCGTCTTTGTTTTTGCGGCTAGGGTGGGATCGCTCGATATTCTCCTCCGCTCCATCGTAGAGCGAGGAAGTTACCCGCCGTCCTTCGCGCGAAGACCCCGCGCGGGCCAGCGTAGCCACCCAAACCGAGGCAGCTCCCGCCCGGTGCAGCGCCTGGGCGGCGGCGCGCGCGGTTGCTCCGGTGGTCAGAATGTCGTCAATAAGCAGAATGTGCTTCAGCGTCACCGCGGCTGGATCGGAGACCGTGAAGGCTCCGCGCACATTTTCGCGGCGCTGGTGTGGCGTCAGGCCGGCCTGGCTCTCGGTGGCGCGCAGCCGCATCAGCGTCGAAGAGGCCAGCGTAAGCCGCCACGCCGGATGCGTCTTGCGCAGCACGGCCAGCGCCGCCGCGGCCAGCGAACGCGCCTGATTGAAGCCGCGGTCAGCAAACTTGGAGCGATGCAGCGGCACCGGAACCACCAGCATCTCGCCCGGCGCCTCGCTCGCCAATTGGGCAATCGCCGCGGCCAGCATCCGGCCCAGAGGCCGCGCCGCCGCGTGCAGCCGGTCATACTTCAGCGCGTGAATGGCCGCCTTCATCCGGTCCTGGTAAGGCCCGTAGGCCACCGCTCGTTCAAACGGCGGCGTTGCCATGCGGCAGGTCCGGCAGCGTCCACTGCTCGATGAGCCGGACAAAGCCGGCGCACCCAGCACATCGCCGCAGCACTCGCAGAGATTCCCTTCCTGAACAGGAAACTCCGTCCAGCAAAGCGCGCAAATGGGCACGGAAGAGAGCTGCGGCAGAGGCGAGCCACAGAGAACACACGAGGCGGGAAAGAGGGCGCAACTCACAGCGTCCACGGGACTTCGCAGCACACGAGCCACCGCGCGCCAACGGGAGGTCTCCGAAGGCGGAACGTCGAACGTCAGTGAACCGGAGTCCCTGCGGAAGACGCACCTCGCTTCCGGCGGCATCGCCCTGCGTCTGCCGCCTTGCCGACAGTATACCCGCCGCGGACCAGAGATTCCAGCATGATTCTTGCTGAATGATGAAGAAGCGGCTAAAAAACTCCCGCCAGAAAAATCTCCGCCTGGCGCGCAACTTCTTTTTTGCCGCCGTGCGCGGCCAGCACCAGCGGCGAAAGCGTCATCACCGGGCAATGGGCGCGCGCCAGCACCTTGTAGACCGCTCCGTGGCGAGTGATCGCGGCAAAGGCCGAGGCCCCCTGCGCGCCCAGCACAATCAGGTCTGCCTGCTCCGCGCGGCTCCAATAGAGCAGCTCGTCAGTCGGATCGCCCGGCACGACAATCGTCTGCGCCTCCACGCTGCTCGCCAGCCGCGCCGGAATCAGCTCCCGCAACTCCGTTTCAATCTGATCCATCGGCCTATCAGAAAGAACCTCCTGCCGCTCCTGCGGCCGGATCACGTGCTGCAATATCAGCCGCGCATTCTGCTCCGCCGCCAGTTCCGCCGCAAAGGCTACCACCGCCGCACTGGACTCATGCAGGCTGACGCCGCACAAGATCGTGCGCGTGGCAAAGTTGCGATACCGCCCGCTCACCACCTCCGGACCAATCACGCAGACCGGCGTCCGCGCCGTCCGCAGCACCTCCTCGGCCACCGACCCCACCAGCAGCTTGCCGATGCGCCCCGGCGCGTGTGTGCCCATCACCACGCGATCAATCCCCTGCTCCCCCTCCCGCGCCCGCACAAATTCAGCAATCTCTTCGGCCGGCAGCCCTGCCCGCACCGCCGTTTCGCAGTCAATGCCCGCCGCCCGCGCCCGCTCGGCCAGCGGCTCCAATTGCTCCAACTCAAAGCGAGCCGCCTCGGCCTCATCATAGGTGCGAATCCCCGCCCCCTCCGGCGTGCTCACCACCACCGTGTCATAGGCATGAAACAGGATGAGTTTTGCGCCAAACTCCACAGCCTGCGCCAACGCAAAACTGAAAGCTTTCTCATCAACAGGAATCTCGGCGGCGAAAAGAAGGATGGAGGGCTTGCTCCAACCAGACTTGAATGCAGCAGACATCGAAATCTCCTCGTGGTCCGATTCTTCGTGCCCGGACCGGCCATCGGTTCAACCTGCCCGACAGCGCAACACAGCGTCAAATCAACTGCATCGGGAACACTTCTCCACTCTAGCGTCCGAGGTGCCGAAAACTAACTCGAAGAAAACAAAGGATCGTAATTTTGAAAAATTAAGCGGCAAAAAGGGAATGGCGCACCCTCTTCCGGGAATTCGCCCCCCAAAAAATACCCGGACCTTCGAAAATGCCCCGCAAAGTGATCCATATCACAGCCCGCAAGGCCTCCGGACTGCTCTTCTGGTGCTGGATCGTGGTGCTTCCGGAGTCGGCTTCGTTCTCAAGGCGCCCTGTCGCTGGCTTTCATGATGATTCCCCCACCCAGGGAAAATCATCTTATCGGCAGCACCTTGACTTTCTATAATGACGAAAGTCTGCTCCACCCCGGCGTCCCCCGTTCACGGCCCGCCTGCCCCGTTCCAGTTGGAGGCCTTATGCAACCGATGCACAACATTCCCGCCCGCGGCGCGTTGAACTTTGACGAAACCCCCTTCCTCGCCATCTGGGAGATCACCCAATCCTGTGACCTGGCCTGCAAGCACTGCCGCGCCGCCGCCCAGCCCATCCCCCATCCCGATGAACTGACCAACGCCGAGGGCAAGGCGCTCATCGACCAGATCGCCGCCATGGGCGTCCCCATCTTCGTCTTCACCGGCGGCGACCCCATGAAGCGCAAGGATGTCTTCGAGCTGATCCGCTACGCCGCCGGCAAGGGCGTGCAAGTCGCGCTCACCCCCAGCGCCACCCCGCTTTTGACCCGCGAGGCCATCTTCAAGCTCAAGGAGGCCGGCCTCGTCCGCCTGGGCATCTCGCTGGACGGCTCGACCGCCGAGATCAACGACACCTTCCGCGGCCTCCCCGGCGCCTACGCCCGCACCATCCAGGCCATCCAGTGGGCCAACGAAGCCGGCCTCCCCATCCAGGTCCACACCACCATCAGCCGCCACAACGCCCGCGACCTCGACTCCCTCTGCGCCCTCTTCGAGCGCCTGGCTATCGTCATGTGGAATGTCTTCTTCCTGGTGCCCGTCGGCCGCGGCCAGCTCGACGACCTGCTCAGCGGCGAGGAGTTCGAGCAGGTCTTCGGCAAGATTTACGAGCTTTCCCACCGCGTCAACTTCCAGATCAAGACCACCGAGGCCATGCACTATCGCCGCTACCTCTTGCAGCACAATTTGGAAGAGCGCAAGATCGGCCACGGCCATCCAGACTCTATCCGCCCCGCGGCAAACGTTGCTTTGAAAGGGCACGACTTTAGTCGTGCCGAAAGCAGCCTTAATAAGAATGTGGGGGCTTTAGCCCCCGCCTACGAACCCGGCGCGCCCTCCGCCGACGCCCAAACCCGCACCGCCAGTTGGGCCACCCGCCGCGTCAACGACGGCAAGGGCTTCCTCTTCGTCTCCCACGTCGGCAACGTCTATCCCAGCGGCTTTCTGCCCATCCACGCCGGCAACATCCGCGAAACCCCGCTCGCCGAGATCTACCGCAACGCCCCCATCTTCAAATCCCTGCGCGACACCAGCAAGCTGGAAGGCAAGTGCGGCGCCTGCGAGTACAAGGAGATCTGCGGCGGCTCCCGCGCCCGCTCCTATGCCCTCACCGGCAATCCCCTCGCCCCCGAACCATGCTGCATCTACCAGCCCAAGCACTGGGATGCGCAGTTGGAGAGCGAAGCCGCGGCGCTGGCTGCGTCGTTGGGCGAATAGAGATAAAACAACTGGAACGTAGCGCCCAGCAGAAGAGTGGCGCCGAGCTCCCGGCCGGCAGTAGTGCGGGCGTCCTCGCCCACGCATACCCAGTTCGAATCACCCGATCATGCAATCAGAACACAAGACCATATCTCTGATTCATCGTAAAACAGTCCAAACCGTTTTACGATGAATCAGAGAATAGTACAGATCATTTTTCCAAACCCAGATCGCCGCGCCCCACGCCTTTCAGGCGGTCCTCCAACTGCCCTACGAGCCCGCCGACTGCTTCAGTACAACCCGCCCCACCGTCGTGCCAGCCAAGACATTGCTCAGCCAGTTGCCGTGAGGCGGAAGGACAGCCCATCTCGATTACACCATCGCCCGTTCCTTCACCATCAGGTATTGATTCAGCACCGACGAGGTGAGGGCCGCGGGATTCAGGTCCAGCGTCAGCGCGCCCTGTTCGTGCAGCCGCGCGAGAAGCAGCTCGCGGCGACCGGCCATCTCCTGCGCGGCGGCGGCGCGGAAGAGTTCGTCCACGTTCTTTGGCCGGCTCTGCGCAATGGCTTCCACGTCCGGCTGCGCCATGGCGACAAACAGCAGCACATGGCGGCGCAGTAGCTGCATCGCGCCGTCAATGACCTCCGGGCGCATCGCGGTCTCGGACAGGTCAGTGACCCACAGAATCAGCGAACGCCGCGGTTGCAGGCGGTTCAGCACGGCGGTGGCGCGCAGATGGTCGGCCTCGCTGGCCTCGGCACGCACTAGAGCCAGCGACTCGATCAACTGGCGCAGATGGCCGGAGCCACGGCCTGGCAGCAGACGCTGCTGAATGCCCTGTCCGTAGGCCAGCAGGCCGACGCGATCGCCGGAGTAGAGCGCCAATTGGGCCAGCGCGACAGCCGTGGTGCAGGCGTAGTCCAGCTTCGAGTGAATCGGCTGGCTGTTATTGTTCCGGCCCATAAATGTTGGGTGCCCCACCCTCGCCGCGCCTTTGTTTTTGCGGCTAGGGTGGGATTCAGCACTGGACAATTCTCGGTCCAGTGACAAAGCCACACGCGTGCGCATCAACCGTCCGCAGTCGAGGACGATCCAGACTGGCTGGCTGCGCTCCGTCTGGTACTGGCGGGTGATGGGGCTGCCGCGCCGCGCCGTGGCCGTCCAGCAGATGTCGCGCAGGTCGTCGCCCTCGCGGTACTCGCGCAGGCTCTCGAAGTCGCGGCCCAGCCCGCGCTGTTGCGCGCGCCGCAGTTGCAGCTCGATCTGGCGGCTGCGGGCGAGGAAGATTTGCTGCTCCTCGCCGGTGCGCAGAGCCGGGTAGACGCGCACCGTCTGCACGAGCGGCGCGCGCGCCCAGCGCTCCGCCAAACCCAGGCCGGTGCGGTAGCGCAGATAGAGCCAGCCGGTCTGCCAGTCGCCGCGCTCTTTGGGCTGTACGCAATAGCGCAGGCGTGCGGGGATGCCGGAAAAGGCGGTCAGCCGGTGCGTCTTTGGCTCGGCAACCAGCGCCGGAGGCAGATCGTCCACCAGCCGGCAATCGAGGAGCAGCCGCCCATGATTTTCGATGGACAGCTCGATCTCAGTCTCGCTGTCGAGCGCCGGAGCGTTCGACCAAGAGCGCGTGGCGGTGAGCCTCGCCGGGCTGGGCAGGCGCAGGCCGTCCAGCAGCGCAGCCAGCAAAACCAGCGCGTCCCAGGCCAGCATCGCCCAAGCCAGCCGCGCGTCCCAGAAGCCCGGAATCAGCCAGACAAATCCGGCCAACAATAGACCAATTGCCCGCGGCGTCAGTGCAAAGGGCCAGCGGCGGCGGCGCTCGCAAGGGGCGCTGATCGGATCGGGATGGAGGCTGGGAGAGATCATTGGACCTTAATTGGCAGATCGAGAGCCACCGCCAAAGCACGATTCAGTTGCTTCAATTTGGCCGGCGAGAGAGTTCCGACAAAGTTGGTCAGTATTGATTTGTGAAAACTTACGAGATTGTCGCAATGTATCCAGCTTTCATGCTTGAGGCCTTCCTCGGGGCCAACTGCGACCTGAGTTGCGAGTCCCTCGCCCTCCGTGCAAATGGGTGCGCAGATGACACTGGGGTAGCGAGCTTTAATCAGTATCTGTCGGCTTACAATCACAAAAACTCGCTGCCGCTTCGGATCGCCGGGTGGCTTGGACACGCGGTAAAGTTCGCCTCTATTCATCGTGCTTCCTGCCGGAGTATTGACTCGACGTACGAACTGCCTTGTAGATACTACTCACCATCAGACTCACTATTTTCAGGTATTGAATGGGACAATACCTATGTCTTCAGGCGGAAACGCAATCTTCGCGAGTAATTGCAGGAAGGCATGGAGGCAACGTTGTGTCATCATCTTGGTCCTGGATGAGGTTAAAGTAATAGGCATCCTGGTATTCCAGCACATCCTCCACTTCGGCGTTCAACCGGTCCGCCGCCGCATTGATCAGTTCCAAATCCCGCTGTTGAATCGCCTGCCGCTCCGTATCACGGACGTGATCGCGCAGCACCTTCTCGATGTAGGCCGAACGGGAGGCGTGCTCGCCGATCAGCCTGTCGATTTCGACGAGCAGGGGCAAGGGTAGAGTGATGGATTCTTTTGCCTTCATACAACCACATACTACTCCTCTTTCAGTTGAATTTCATTGCCGCGGCACCGGCACGGCGGCCACCACGTCGGCCAGCACGCGGTCGGCGTCGAAGCCTTCCAGCTCAGCCTCCGGCTTGAGCATCACGCGATGGCGCAGCACCGGCTGGACGGAGCGCTTGACGTCGTCGGGCAGTAGATAATCGCGGCCATCGAAGGCAGCGGCCGCTTGGGCCACGCGCATCAGGCTCAGCGCCGCGCGCGGGCTTGCGCCCAGCAGCAGCGTGGGCCACTCGCGGGTGCGCCGGGCCAGCGCCAGAATGTAGTTGTATAGCTCCGGTTCGATGCGGATGGCGCGCACCTCGGCGCTGGCGGCAGCCAGCAACCCGGCGGGAATCGGCGCAATCGCGGCGTCTTCCAGCAGGCCCGCGCCCGTGCCGCCGTGGTGGCGCTCCAGAATCAGTCGCTCCTCGGCTTCACTGGGATAGCCGACGCGAATCTTGAGCAGGAAGCGGTCCAGTTGCGCCTCAGGAAGCGGGTAGGTGCCCTCGAAATCAACGGGATTCTGCGTGGCGAAGACGGTGAACCAGGCGGGCAGCGGGCGGCGCGTGCCGTCGGTGGTCACCTGGCGCTCTTCCATGCACTCCAGCAGCGCGGCCTGGGTGCGCGGGGGCATGCGGTTGATCTCGTCCACTAATAACAGATCCGTAAAGACCGGCCCGGCATGGAAGGCAAAATCGCCGGAGCCGGGGCGCAGGATGGTCGTGCCCAGAATGTCGGCGGGCATCAGGTCCGGCGTGGCCTGCACGCGCTGGAAGCCCAGGCCGAGCAGCCGCCCCAGCGCCTTTACCATCAGCGTCTTGGCGATGCCGGGAACGCCCTCCAGCAGCGCATGGCCCTGGCAGAGAACGGCGATCAGCACCTCCTCGATGGCCTCATTCTGCCCGGAGATCACCCGCCCCAGCTCGGCGCGCGAGTGGGCGATCAACTGGCTGGTGGCGCGTAAGTACTCCGTGGGTTGCGCGTATTGGTAAAGTCCCTGGCTGTTTTCTTCGCTCATAAAGCCCTTTCCTGCTCTTTGGATTGAATCTTCTCAGATTGCGCGGCCATGCTGCCCGGCCGAGCTGCTTCTTTCAGCTTTTCGGAATGCTCATGCAGCGTTTGAATCAGATGGAGGGCCTCTTTCGGACTCGCCGACTGCGCCCCGCCAGCCTCTTCGCAGGCAGCCAGATCATCTTCCAAATTAACGTCGGCCTGCGGAAAGCGGCGGCGGATCACCGCGGCCAGCTCCTCCGCGCGCATCTTGCTAGGCCTTTGCCCGCAGAGGCGCAGAGCGTGCCGCCGGAAGCGCTCGAAGGCAATGGAGACAGCCGTGGAGGCGGCTCCGGCGTTGCGGTAGAGTCCGCCCAGCGCCTCCAGAAACTCGATCGGCGTGGCTCGCGCCGGCGGGGGCAGATCGCGCAACGGCCCGCTGCGGCGGCTGAAGCTGAAGACGATCAGCACCGCCATCCCCAGCAGGCCGAACCACAGCAGCGTCCACGACGGCCCGTGCGCATAGCTGAAGGCCGAGCGCACCTCCCCATGCAGCGACTCATCCCAGTAAAAGCGGTGGCCGGCGCGGGGCCCAAGCGAATTCAGCAGCAGGTCCAGATCAGCGGCGCGGCTGAGCGAGCCGTTCTCCAGCGGCGTCGAGCCGGCCCACCAGACGATGTGCCCCTTGCCCCAGTCGTACTCCACCACCGCCGGATTGCCGGCGCAACTGTACTCGACGCGCGCGGCGGGGTTGCCGGCGGCCCAGGAGGCGCGCGGCTTCATCCAGACTTCGCCCGTGCCGGCGAGCGCATCCAGACCCTCCGGCGTCAGCTTGCAGGCTGCCAGGTTGAAGTTGCCCGGCTCATCCACGGACTCGCCGGGCAGGATGGCTCCGCCTCCGTAGCCGGTGGCCAGCACGCGCCCGCCCCGCTCGACGATCTTGCGCACCGCCCGGAGATCCGCCGGCTCGCGCGAACCCGGCTGGGCCAGGATCACCACCGTCTGCGGGCCCGCCTCGGCGGCCAGTTCGCTCAGCGGACGCTCCCAGCGCTGGATGGGATAACCGGAACGGAGCAGCGTCTCGTAGGCCGCGCGCGCGCCGTGCTGGCCGGCCAGCCAGGTCGAGGGCAGCGGATTATCATCGTCGCTGCTGGCGGGCATCAGGAAGCCGATGGCCACGGCCAGCGCGAACGCAATTCCCACGCACCAAAGCAGCAGCTTGCGGTCCTTGGCGTCGAGCGAGGCGAGAAAGCTCATTGCGCACCGCCGCTCTGGTCCATGAACTCTGGATCTCCCACCCGATTGTCATTCTGAGCGAGCGCAGCGAGTCGAAGAACCTGCGGTTGATCTTTGTCGCCAGGGTGGGATTCCGGGTGCCCCACCCTCGCGACGTTCTTGTTTTTGTCGCTAGGGTGGGATGCGCCCAAAAGCTCTTCGGCCAACTCTTCCGCCTTGCGGTACTCGCCCTCGTCCGCCGCGCGCCCGCCATACCAAACCCGCTCAAAACTGCCCGTCAGCGCAGCCAGTCCGGTGCGCCGCGCATCGTCCCGCGCCACCAGCGCCAGGTACTCGCGCGGGGTGCGCGCCCGGTCGGCTGGCCACAGGCGCTTGGATTCCAGCCGCGAGATCGCCGCCCAATAGACAAAGTGAATCGCCTCGCGCCACTGCCCGGCGGCGGAGGCGCGGCGCGCATCGGCCAGCCAAAGCTGCCAGTCGCGCGCGGATGCAGCGCCCAGCGCCGGCACCATGCTCTCCGGAACCATCTCCATGCGCCAGCGCCGCTCCAGCACGATCAGCCGCCAAACCAGCACTACGCAGACGATCAGGACAAAGCCCCAGGTGAGCGCCCGCCCCACCCACGCCGAGCTGGTATGAACGTCGCCGATCTTGCTGAAGAAGCGGTCGAGCCACGCGCCCACCTTTTCCAGAAAGGAATCTTTTTTCGAGTGCGGCTCCAGGTTGCGGAAGTCAGGACCGGCGAGCACCTGCTTCATCACCGCGCGCTCCGCGGCGTGATCGGCCAGCGCAGCGGGCGGCGTTCCCGCGGCAGCGTCGGCCTGGGCAATCTCCTGCGTCAGACGAATCTTCGCCGCCTGCAAAAGCTCGCTGGTCGTCGGCTTGGGCGGCAGCGCAAACTCTTCCTGCTCAGAGGGCGCAGGTCCAACGACCGGCTTGGTCTGCGCCTGGGCAGCCGGCTGGGCGGGCGGCTTCTCCTTGACGGCAACTTCATCCTTCTTCTGCGCCTGCTCCAGCAGCGCGCGCAGCCACTCGTAGCGCACCAGCCGCCGCTCCGCGTTGGGCGCATTCGACAGCGGCACGCGGTCATCCTGCCCAACCAGCGCCGCGTCGCAGTTCTTCGCGTCCCGCGCCTCGGCGCAGGCAGCCGCCACGCCATTCAACGCGACCAGATGCTGGCGATACTCAGCCAGCGTCGCCTCATGCGCGTTGGCCTCCGCTGGAGCAGCGGGCGCAGCCGCGTACGCCGGCGGCGCAGCAAAGAGTGCGGCCAAACAGGCAGCCCAAAAACTCGTTATCAGGCCAGTTTTGTAACAGTGTACGGCATTAGTCGTTCCGCAAACGCCTGATAACAAACGTTGGGCTTTACAGGCTGCGGAAAAACTCGATC
>CAYVGW010000019.1:0-16385 GCA_964450895.1 uncultured Occallatibacter sp.
TCAGTTGCACGATGCGCCGCTGCTCGTCGGTAAAGAGCGAGGTCAGCGAATAGTCGATGTGGCCGTAGAAGCGGTCCAGGAGACGAATCACCTCGGGAAAGTCGGCTCTCTGCACGCGTTCGGCGGCCTGCTTGACAAAGGCTTCAAAGGCGGGCGCATCCTCCGGTTCGTATGCCTTGACCGCGGCGGTGATATTCTGATCGCCAAAGTGCAGCACGGCGAAGGAAAAGCTCTGCTGCTTGCCGGTGACGGCGCCGACAATCTTGACCCTGCCCAGAGCGAGCCGTCCGCGGCCCGAGCTGTATACATCATAGGAGTTGCGCCAGACACGATAGCAGAAGAGGTCGGTCTCCTCGGCATAGGAGGAGAAGATCGAGCTGATGGCGTAGTGCGCCGCCACCTGCTCCAGACCCAACTGCTTGGTGGCCACCTGCTCCAGGTAGATTTTTGCGCCGTCGCCAGCCGCGGCCACGTTGGAGCGGGCCTCTGCCATGCGAACCAGAAAGGCCGGCTCCAGCGCGGCGGCTTGCTCACCGAAGACCTCCCGCGCCAGTTGCAGCACGCGCGCGGCATAGGCGATGATCTGCACCGTTTCGATGCCGGAAAGATCATCAAAGAACCAGCCGCAACTGGTGAACATGAGCTGGGTGTGGCGCTGCATCTCCATCAATTCCAGGGCAGTTACGCGCTCCGGTACGCTGAGCGGGCGGAGCTGATGCTTGCGGAAGAAGCGCTCTACGGCCTGCGGGCTGTGGTCCAGCATGGCCTCGATGTATCCGTCGCGCGCCTCCCAGACATCTTTGAAGAGCTTGGCTCCGACGGCCTCCGTCAGCGGGACAAGAGCGTCACGCAGCTCATTCAGTGCAAGGCGAAGCGGGGCGCGCCAGGCCTGATTCCAGCCTCCGTGGCCGCCGTTGCAGCCGCAGTCGGAGCGCCAGCGTTCGACGCCGTGAATGCAGCTCCAGGAGGTGTTTTCGACGATCTCGGCCTCGTACTCAGGGGGAAACTGTTCGAGAAATGAGCCGTAATTGGTGAGATGGACGGTGGGATCTTCTTCCAGCAGCTTGAGCGCGTAGGCCAGCGCCATCTCGCCGTATTTGTGATGGTGGCCGTAAGATTCGCCATCCGTCGCCACATGGACCAATTGCGGATTGGAATTATACTCAAAGCCCGACTTGAGCCGCCCGGAGAGGCTCTCGCCGGAGTTGAGCAGGCCCTCGAAGGCGATGGCGCGCGAGGCGGGGCCGTCATAGAAAAAGACGGCGATGGATGCGCCGGAAGCGAAGCGGAGCAAGTAAGGGTGGGTGGTGTCTACGCTGGCGTTGGGCGTGTCCACCCATCCCGCGCCCTCCTTCAAGGCGCGGACGCGCTTGCACTGGTGCGGCGCTAGTACGGTGAATTTGATGCCGTGCTGGGCCATCAGCTCGAGGGATTCGTTGTCGGCGGCGGCCTCGGCCAGCCACATTCCCTCCGGCGGCGCGCCGTAGTGGTGCTGATAATCGGCGATGCCCCAACGGATCTGGGTAATCCGGTCGCGGTGGTTGGCCAGCGGCAGAATGATGTGGTTATAGACCTGGGCCATCGCCGAACTGTGGCCGTGAAAGGACTTGCGGCTACGCCGTTCGCCGTCCAGAATCATGCGATAGGTGCGCGGCGCGTTGTCCATCAGCCAGTTCAACAGGGTGGGGCCAAAGTTGAAGCTGATGCGCGCGTAGTTGTTCACAATGCGCGTGATCTTGTTCTTGTTGTTGACGATGCGGGCGGCGCCGTTGGTCGAGTAGCACTCCGCGCAGATGCGCTCATTCCAGTCGTGGTAGGGCGCGGCCGTATCTTGCGTCTCCACCGTCTCCAGCCAGGGATTCTCGCGCGGCGGCTGATAAAAGTGCCCGTGAATGCAGATGAACCTCTTGTTTGCCGGCATGCTTGCCTCTACCTTTGCCTATGAACCGCCTGCTTGACCATTGTAGAGGTTATCGGCCGGTTGAGGCTGTATCCTTAGCCAAATCGCAGGCCCTCCACAGATACCAACTGGCCACAGATCGAAACGGCGCCCAGCGCTTCCCGCGCTTCAACAGCACTTCCGGCTTGGGCAGCTCGTCAGCGGCCAGCAGGCGGGTCTTGGGCACGCGCTGAAAGGTCAGCGCAAAGCCCTTGCGCACGCCGTAGTCGGTCACGGGAAAGACATCCGGCCGCCCCATGCGGAAGATCAAGAGCATCTCCACCGTCCACGGGCCGATGCCGCGCACCGCGGTCAGCCGCTCGACAATCTCCGCGTCGGTCATCTTCAGGATGGCCGCATGAGCGGGGACGGTTCCATCCAGCGTGCGTGCGGCCAGGTCCTTCAATGCGCGAGACTTGTTGCCGGAGACGCCTGCGGCGCGCAGCACCTCGTCGGGCGTGTCGAGCAGCAGTTGGGGAGCCGGATCGCCACCGTAGTACGCGCGGACGCGAGCGTGGATGGTGGCCGCGGCCTTGCCGTTCAACTGCTGATAGAGGATCGACTCCAGCAGTGACTCGAAGGGCGACTGCTGGGCGTCGAGCTTGAGCGTAAAGGCTCCGGCCCGGTCGATCAGCGCACCCAGCTTGGCATCGGCGGCGCGCAGATGGGCCAGCGCCTCGGCAGGATCAAAGGGAAGTTTGCGGCTGTGGCCATCATGGATCATAGTGGGAGTCTATCGCAGAGCCCGTGGAAACGCTTCATCCGCTTTCTCCGATTAGCTTCGAACTTGTAGCGCCTCCTGGTTGGCGCTACTCTGATTCGATTCGAAGCTGGTTCGGCTGGGTGGCCAAGCCGGGATCCCCACGGACAGGTCTTCATCCGTGGGGTGGAGATCTGGATTTTCAGAGCTGGAAAACTTTGAAAGCCGGAGCTGGAAAGAGCGAAAAGCGGCCGGTTGAGGTTCGTGGTTCCCACCCTTCGCTAGAAAAAAGCGAAGGATGGGCCACCCAACTTTATGGTTTGGTCAAGGGAGCGCCACCCGCCCGTATATCACGCATTTCACTGTCTTTTGACATCTATTCTCTCTCCATTTACGATATGACCATAGTTAAAGACCATGGAGGTATTTGTGATGACATCGATGGGAGCAGGTGAGTTTAAGGGAAAATGCTTGCAGTTGCTGGATGATGTCGCAGCCAAGCGCGAACCGCTAGTGATTACCAAATTCGGCAAACCGGTGGCTCGGATCATGCCCATGCCTCCGGCGATGAAGCTGCGCGGCGCGTTGAAGGGCAGTGTTCTTTTTGAGGGGGATATTGTCTCGCCACTGGAGAACGAGTGGGAAGCGGCGCGATGATGCGGATTCTGCTCGACACACACATTCTGGTCTGGCTACTCGATGACTCTGAGCGCATCGGCGAGAGCGTCCACACGCAAATTCAGCAGGCAGCCGACGAGGACAGCCTCTTTGTTTCGGCGATCACTCCATGGGAGATAGCCATGCTTGTGGCGAAGGGAAGGCTGCGCCTGGGCCAGGATGTTGGCGAATGGCTGGCAACCGCACTCAGTCTGCCCGGCATCCGTCTGGAGCCGCTCTCGCCATCTGTCGCCGTTGCCAGCACACGGCTTCCCTGGGAGGTTCACCCTGACCCAGCAGATCGCATCCTGTTGGCGACTGCTCGCCATCTGGATGCAATCTTGATCACTGTAGACGGAAAGTTGCTGGAGTATGGAGCGCAAGGGTTTGTGAAGTGTGTTGCGCCTAGATCATAGTGGACAGGGGGCATCCGTTTGGATGGGTGCCCAAGTCGGGATTTTCAGAGTTGGGAAACTTGGGAAGCCGAAGTTGGAGAGAACGAAAAGCGACCGGTTGAGGTTCGAGGTTCCCACCCTTCGCAAGAAAAGAGCGAAGGATGGGCCACCCAACTTTTATGGTTTGGTCAAGGGTGCGCTAACCGCCGCCACCCGCTTATCGATAAACTTCTTTTCGATTGCCAATCTCAATAACGTAGATGCGCAAACTTTTGTCTTGGATTTCAGCGATGATGCGGTAGTCTCCGACGCGATACTTCCAGAAATCTCCGAGTACCGAGCCTTTGAGAGCCTCACCGATGCTGCGCGGGTCTTCTAGTTTGGCCACACGTCCCCCAAGAAACTCGAGGATGCGCTGTGCAATCTGCCGGTCTAGCCTGGAGAGGTCTTTTTTCGCACCGGCGTCGTACTCAATCCGCCATGCCATAGTGCGCTTCCATCTCTTTCTGGGTATAGGACTTGCTGCGTCCCGCGCGGTGTGCGATGAGGCGCTGCTCGGCAAGGTAGAGGGCTTCCTGGTCACTGATATGCTCTTTAAGAGCCTCGACCAGGTATGAGGTCCTGCTCCGCCCCGTGCGCTCCGAGAGCCGAACCAGGCGGGTCTTCAAATCCTCCGGCAAGCGAACAGAAACAGCGGCCATAAGCACCCCCAATTGCGTGTCTGCGCGATTCCAGTATCGCACGAATCCGGCTTCGTTGCAGCGATTCTGGGTAGAATTGGGTTGGTGGCCCAGGCCGGGATTTTCAGGGCTGGGAGACTTTGGAAGCCGGAGTTGGAGAGAACGAAAGGCTGTCGGTTGAGGTTCGTGGTTCCCACCCTTCGCTAGAAAAAAGCGAAGGATGGGGCAACCAGCTTTTATGGTTTGGTCTAGGGTGCGCTACACGCCACTCGCCTTATAAGATAAAATCCGGCGGTAGGAGAATTGGCTTGTGCCCGTTTTGAATCAATTGAAGCGCTCCTCCGCGAAGTTCTTTCAGTAAGTTCTCCGCGATATTGGCCAGTTCCAAAAGACCGGAACGCACCTCCAAAGACCAGCGCAACTCACTTATCGCGGTATTGTAGCTATGCAATTCTCGCTCATAGGCCGCCATAGCCTCGGTATAACGCTTTGTCTCACGTGCTACGGCTTGCACGTATTCATTCTTTTCATTTTCTTGCCTTTGATTTTCGCGCTGCTGATAACTGACGCAAGACTCTTGGAAAGATTTATCCATCTTCTTTTGAGCCGCCGAGTGTCGGCTGAATTCCCACATAGTGCGAATCCCAAAGACTAAAGCCACAAGCACCCAAAAACATGGCCAATATGGATACAAGAGGCCCCAATGTTCCGGATCCATTCCCAGTTGGGTAGAAGACCATTCCGTCATGTGATTTGTGCTGTAGTCATGTGTGAATGCAACAAGAGTTGAAACAACGAGATTAATCAATAGGATTACCGGAATGCCTTTCAGCGCGAGCCAAAACATAGACTTGGTAAACTCATCTGTTGGAAAAGGAACTGAATTCAGTTGAGGTGGAGTCTCTGGAGTTTTAGAAAAAGCAGATATATCCAAAACCGCCTCCGTGGGCTTATGGGGCTCTTGTAACTGCGATCTTCGCTCGGAAATATGTGTCGCCAGGTATTCAGCCGCGCCGGTGATTGACTCATAAAATTTTTGCACCATAGATTCAAGATATTCGCGAATATCCTCGCGGCAAACCTTTGGATCACGAATGTGATTGTGCTGTTCTCGCACAAATGCACTCATATCGCTTGTCGACATCGCTTCCCCCAAATTGCATTTTTGGCGATTTTCAAAATTGATGTAATCCTCGATAAGGTTATCCGCGAGTTTCATACAATTCTTTAGTTTGGAGGTAAGGGAATCGGCATCGGAATGAAGAGCATCCGGCAATTTCGCAAGTTCATCCTGAAACCCGCTAAAACTTGTATCGGAAAGGGCGTCGATCACAAACTGAGGGAACCGGTCCACGATCTTTTTGAGTGTCTCCTTTGCCTCATTTCTTTTTCCACTCAGCAGGAATGCTGTGGCGCGCAAATAGCCGGTTTGGCAAGATTGTGGGGTGTGAGATGTTAATTCGATGGTATCGTTGAGAAGTTTCGAGGCCAATTCATTGTTGTCTTGAAACTTGGCATCGCTGCTCTCTGTAAAGGCGATGCTGGCAAGGCCGCGGAAAGCTCTATCCCTGGTGCGAATCCAGACCAATTCTCCTAGATTTGCGCGCGTTGCATCGGCGTAACGTACTGCAAATCGAAAATGCTTTTTCGCCTCTTCTCGATCGAGGTGTTTTGCGCAAGAAAAATAAATTTGACCCAAATGGAGGTGCAATGCCGGATTGATAGAGTATAGAGCCTCGGAACGTTTTAGCAATGCAAGTGCTTCTGTTTCAAGTTTCTGAGTAAGATGCATCTCTCCGAGTCGAATCAATTCCTGGGCCTGTGTCACGGTTGGATTATTGAGAAGTTCTTTTATATTTTCCAGCTTGGCCAAAATCTGACGAGAAAGATCAATTTGCATTTCAATGCTTTCTTCAAGAATATTGAAGCCAGAATAAAGAATCTGCGCAAGAATATCGATCTGATCTACTATACGATCTGTTTGCTCTTCCAACTGGCCAGTGAATCCATCGAACGCATTCATTGCGCGTTCTGCATTGGACTGAAGCTCTCCGCGCAAGTCAGTAACAACTTCGTTAATTGTCTTGGCAAACCTGTCGGATTGTTGCTCCATGGAGTCGCCGAGGGCCGAACTGAGCCGAGCAAAATCGCTGGAATGGCCCTCACCGAGAGCATTCGTCGCATTTACTTGAGCATTTTCAATGGCCCTTCCCAAATATTTTGTTGATTCAACTTGACCGCGCGAAATATCAATCAGATAGTTATCCCATTTATATTTTCCGTAACGCAGGCGACCAAAACGTGGACCGTCCTCGTGAAGAAATCCAGTGTCGAATTTTTCCGGCATACTCACTCCTCCAATAAATGATTGGCACGATATTAACAGAAAAACGAAATGTTGTGAATGATAGACCGAAGGAGCTTTTCGCAGATCTCCAGGTCTCGATGTTTTGAGACCTGGGAGACCGCAATACTCGAAAAGCAACCGCAGATCCTTCGACTCACCACCCCCAGGCTGAAGAGAACGCCTGGGGTCCCGTTCGTTCAGGATGACAGCAGTTAGTGTAGTTACTCTTCCTCTTCGTCCACGGGGCGTTTGGCGTTGGCCAGGATTTTGTCGGCTACTAGCTGGGGGACGATGTCGTAGTGGTCGACTTCCATGCGGTAACTGCCTTTGCCTTGGGTCATGCTGGTTAGTTGGGTTCCGTAAGTCAGCATTTCGGCCATGGGAACCTGGGCGTTGATAAGTGTCGTGCGGCCCTTGGAGTCGGTGCCCTGGACGCGGCCACGACGACTGCTGAGGTCGCCCATCAGGGTTCCGGCGAACTCGTCGGGGGCTTCGATTTCTACCTTCATTACAGGCTCAAGGAGGCAGGGCTTGCATAGCTCCATGGCTTTTTTGAAGGCCAGGCGGCCGGCGGTTTTGAAGGACATTTCGTTGGAGTCAACGTCGTGGTAGCTGCCGTCATAGACGGTGGCCTTGAAGTCGACAACGGGGTAGCCGGCGAGGAAGCCGCGGGCGGCCGATTCAACGATGCCCTTTTCGATGGCGGGGATGAAGTTGCGGGGGATGGCTCCGCCGAAGACTTCGTTGCCGAACTCGAAGCCGCCGCCGCGGGGCAGTGGCTCCATGCGGATTTTGCAGTCGCCGAATTGGCCGTGGCCGCCGGATTGCTTTTTGTGGCGGCCTTGCGCCTCGGCTTTGGCGCGGATGGTCTCGCGGTAGGGCACCTTGGGGGCTTTGAGGGTGACTTCGGCGTGGTAGCGCTTTTTGAGGCGGCTGACGATGGCCTCGATGTGCGGCTGGCCGGCGCCGGCGATGAGGAATTCGTTGGTCTGGGGGTCGCGGAAGAAGCGGATGAGCAGGTCCTCTTCCATGAGCTTGTGGATGGCGGGGGCGAGCTTGTCTTCGTCGGCGCGGGATTTTGGCTCGATGGCGTAGGTCATGGCCGGCTCGGGGAGGGGGTAGAGGTCGATCTGGCAGTCGGAGCCTTTTTGGCCGAGGGTGTCGCCGGTGAGGGTTTCGCGCAGCTTCGCTACGGCGCCGAGGTCGCCGGCGTGGAGCTCGGGGACTTCCACGGCCTTGCGGCCCTGCATGACGGAGAGGTGGGCGAAGCGCTCCTGGGAGCGGCGGGTGTAGTTTTCGATGGTGGCGTCGTTTTTGACTACGCCGCCGATGACCTTGAAGAAGGTGATGCGTCCGGCGAAGGGGTCGGTCATGGTCTTGAAGACCATCAGGGCAAGCGGCTCGGCGTCGGCGATTTTGCGGTCGGCCATGGGAGCGGCTTCGGCGCTGGAGTCAGCGGTGGGGGTGCGGACGGCGATGGAGCCGCGCTCGACGGGCGAGGGGATGTAGACCTTGATGAAGTCGAGGAGGTGGTCGAGGGCCACGTTGGCCTGGCCGCTGCCGAAGAGGACAGGGAAGATGCGGTCTTCGCGGATGGCTTCATGGAGAGCGGCGATGAGGTGCTCTTCGGGGATGGTGCCCTTCTCGAAGAACTCTTCCATCAGCTCGTCTTTGCCTTCGGCGACGAGTTCGACGAGAGCCTCATGGCGGGCCTTGGCGTCGGCGGCCAGGTTGGCGGGGATTTCGCCAGTCACTTTGCCGCGGCCATCGCCGCCGGGGGTGTAGTAGTAGGCCTGCATGGTGACCAGATCGACGACGCCGTGGAAGCCTTCCGCGCCGGTGATGGGCAACTGGACAGGGACACAGTTGCGGCCCCAGCGGTCGACCAGGTCGTCGATGAGGGCGCTCAAACCGCCGCCGCCGCCGGCCTTGGGGTGGTCCATCTGATTGACGAGGACGAAGCGGGGAACCTGGGCCTCGTCGGCAAAGCGCCAGACGCGCTCGGTAACGGCTTCAATGCCATTCTGGGCGTTGACCACGACGAGGGCGGCTTCGGCCGGCAACAGGGCCGCGCGGGCCTCGTGGGTAAACATATGAAAGCCGGGAGTGTCGATGAGATTGACCTTCGCGCCCTGCCACTCGGCAAAGGCGACGGCGTTCTGCATGGTTGCGCCGCGGGCGACTTCTTCTTCATCGTATGCGGTGACGGCCGAGCCATCTTCGACGCGGCCTTGGGTGGGGGTCATCTTGGCGGCATGCAGCAGAGCGGCGATAAGGGTGGTTTTGCCACTGTGCGCATGCCCCACTACAGCTACGTTGCGGATCTCACTTCCCTGGTAGGTTTTCATGGTGTTCTCCTCCACCTGCGGTGGGGCAGGCGGCCTTCGGCTGGTCCGCGCCAGAAAAAAGGCGCGGAGATTGAATGGATGGGAACGAGAGAAAACGCAGGTCCTTCGACTCGCTTCGCTCGCTCAGGATGACAGTGTGATTGGGAACTGGATAAGGGAGGGACAGAGAAACCGTGAGGACGCCTCGGAGGGCGTTCGTGTGGCCGAATTGAAGGGCCACGTGTCCCGGTCTGCCGTCTACCTCGTCCATACGATTAGGACCTGGAGGGTCTCGGGCCGGCGCCGCGCGGATGTAGTAAGGACAGGTCCGCGGGCGTCTTGCTTGGAAAATCGGATGCTATCACACCCGGAGTATGAATGTCGTGTGACAGAACGCACCGGCTGCGGTGGGACCAACTGCCGGGTGCCCTATCCTTCGCGTTCTTTGCGATGGGTGGGATGCCTCGAACCCCATTGCGCAACCCGCCCTCAAGTGGAACAATAGCCCCAACGCCGATTCCTCCCGCAAGGCCGCTCATGAAACACTGCCCGCAGTGCTCGACAGGTTATCCCGACACGCTCGCCGCCTGTCCCACCCACGGCCTGCCCCTCAACGAAATCCGCGACCTCAAGCCCGGCATGGTCGTCCATCACAGCTACCGCATCGTGCGCAAGCTGGGCCAGGGCGGCATGGGCGCCGTCTATCTCGCCCAGCACACCCTAATGGACGAGCCGCGCGCCCTGAAATTCCTCTCCGCCGAGTTGAGCCAGGATGCCGCCTTTACCGCCCGCTTCCTGCGCGAAGTCCGCACGCTGCGCCAGATTCGCCATTGCAATGTTGTGGACTGCGGCGACCTTGAATCCGCCGAAGACGGCTCCCTCTTCTTCTCCATGGAGTTCGTCGACGGCCCCGACCTGCGCGGCTTCCTGCGCGACTCTTCGCAATACATTGACTTTCATCCTGAATTACTAAATGACTGTCATCCTGAGCGAAGTTTGTCGCGTTCTTTGCGACAAACGGAGTCGAAGGACCCGCGTTTGCCCTTCGGCGCTCTTCCCGTCCCGCTCGCCCTCGACCTCACCCGCCAAATCGCCGCCGGCCTCGCCGCCGCCCACGCCCGCGGCATGGTGCACCGCGACATCAAGCCGGAGAACATCCTCCTCGCCCGCGACCCCAGTGGCTGGCAGCCCAAGATCGCCGACTTCGGCATCGTCGCCACCAAGGAAGCCAGCACCGCTTTCACCCGCACCGGCGGCACGCTGCTCACCGTCGCCTACGCCGCCCCCGAGCAGTGGCGCGGAACCCCCGCCGCCCAGCTCGACGGACGCACCGACCTCTACGCCCTCGGCGGACTCCTCTACGAGATGCTCACCGGCCAGACGCCCTTCCACGCCGAAAGCTACGAAGGCTGGGCGCAAGCCCACCAAACCACCCCGCCCCCGCCGCCCAGCGCCCTCCGCCCCGACCTGGCCAACTGGCAAGGCCTCGATGCGCTCGTCCAGCGCCTCCTAGCCAAAGACCGCGAAGACCGCCCCAAAGACGTTGCCGAATTGCTCGGCCTGATCGAAGCTGTGCGGTATGTTGCAGGCGTACAGCGGCGGCTGACAGTTATCGAAGAAGCAGGGAAGCGATCGAGAACGAATCTGGAAGATTCAAATGTGCAGCCCCCCGCGCCGATCTTTGCGGAATTGCAACTCCACTCAGGAGGTTTTCCAAGATGGGTTTGGGGAGTCTTAGTATGGGGGGTATTATTGTTTGTTGTATTCGTTATGTGGCGGCTCATTGCGCCGCAATTCTCGACCAATCAAAGTCAAGATATTTCCTCAATTGAGAGGCAGGCCGATGCCCTCTTTCAGCAGAAACAATATTCGGAGGCATTGCCCCTTTTTGATCGGGCATGCACGGCCGGAAACGGCGAGGCCTGCAAGGGGCTCGGTTGGCTATATGCAAACGGACTCGGCGTCGCGCAGGATTATTTTCGCGCGGCTGAACTTTTCTCTAAATCCTGCGATGAAGGAAACGCCAAAGGGTGTAATAACATTGGTATAAGTTATGCGAATGGTAAAGGCGTTACCAAGGATTATCACCGTGCGGCGAAATTCTTCTCCGAAGCTTGTGACAGAGGCGAGGCAATGGGTTGTAACAATCTTGGCGGGATGTACGCGAACGGGAATGGCGTCGCAAAAGATAAATCCAGGGCTGTAAATTTGTTTTCAAAGTCATGCGATGCAGGCAATGCACAGGGTTGTGGGCTTCTGGGTGTGATGTATCAAAACGGTTTAGGGGTTGCAAAGGATGCCTTTCGTGCATCGGCCCTATATTCGAAGGCGTGCGACGCAGGCGAAGTCTCGGGTTGCAGACTTCTCGGTTCAATGTATGTTATTGGCAATGGCGTTGAGTTGGATTATTCACGGGCCGTATCCCTTTTATCCAAAGCCTGTGATGGGGGTGATGCGGAAGGCTGTAGCAATCTTGGATTCCTATACTTCGACGGAATTGGAGTTCAAAAGGATTCAGAAAAAGCCAGACAGTTATTCATTAAGGGTTGCTCTATGGGTGACAAGACCGGGTGTGACTGGGTGAAGAAGGTGCAATGATGCAAATCGAATTCAGAGTAGCATAATTGTAAAGGAGGAAAGTATATGTTTCCACAGAATCAAGCAAGGCCTGACCTTCAGTGGTTCAAAGATCATTTCTTGAAGACCCTTGGAATTGATGAGGCTGCCTTTCTGAATTCTATGTCTATCGTACAAACCTATGCAACGAAGTTAGATTTATGGATGGCGCAAATGGCAAAAATAGATTTAGTACCTATAATGAAGCGGTTGGAAAAGTTTCCAGAGAAATCTAAAGAGATAATGGTACTGGCATCATCCAAAGGCTGGTTCTTTGGCTGGCACGAATCGTTCTATGAACAGGTAGTGCTTATAGAAAAACTTGCAGGGATAGAACAGCATGATTTAGATGCGTTTTTATCGCAGTACTATCGCGACAATCTTCAGACTCTTACGGATGAATTGGTAACAAGATATCCGAAAAGAGCAGTCGTTATCAAGGCGGCGGCAAACGCGCACAGCGCCTTTGGCACGGATGGATATTTTCTGTCTATACCAGTGTTCATTGCGCAGGCGGATGGCTTGTTGACTGAGATCGCCGGAGTAAAATCGGCTATGATGAAAGCGCCAAAAACGAAAACGGGGGAGTTGCAAGGTGAACAGGCGCTACGCGAGAAACTAGACACTGATCAAGAATCATTGGACCTGATCTATCCGATACTGATGATGCATGATCTGGACTTCATGAAAAGTGCGAGCGAACGTGATAAAGCAGCACAAAATTCTGGTGATTCCTTCACTGCTTTAAACAGACATCAGGTCATGCACGGAGAGTCGTGCGACTACGGCACAGAGATTAACAGCTTGAAGGCGTTTTCATTCTTGGCATTTGTAGCCTTGCATCTGCCTTCGATACTTGATTCTGCAGATCGTCGGACAGGTGGCCCGGTCATTAAATAACCAAGAACCGCTGTGCCTCATTCATCCACCATGAAAAACGCAGATCTTTCGACTGCGCTCAGGACGGATGAGTGGGAGACCACGAACCTCAACCAGCAGGCTTTGTAACAAGGGCACGGCTTCAGCCGGGCCGCAAAGGTGTCCCGATCGAGAGCGAGGGCTTTAGCCCCTGAGGGAAATGGCGCTCCACGACTAGAAAACGCAGGGGCTAAAGCCCAATATCATTTAACTGCCCTCTTCGGCCCGGCTATAGCCGTGCCCTTGTTACAAAGCCCGCGCAACTGAGTTTTTCCGCAGCCTCTAAAGCCCAATCCCTCTTCGCCACTCTCTTCGGCCCGACTGAAGTCGTGCCCTTGTTACAAAACTCGCCTAAAATGAGTTTTTCCGCAGCCTGTAAAGCCCAATCCCTCTTCGCAGCCCTCTTCGGCCCGACTGAAGTCGTGCCCTTATTACAAAGCCCGCGCAACTGAGTTTTTCCGCAGCCTCTGAAGTCGTGCCCTTGTTACAAAACTCGCTTTCCGCATACTACAGACAATGATCGAATCATCCCCATCATGAATAGACTGGGCAGGCGAGGGCTGGTGGCCCGGTCATAAAATATCCAAGAACCGCTGTGCCCCATTCATCCACCATGAAAAACGCAGATCCTTCGACTGCGCTCAGGACGGATGAGCGGGAGGCCATGAACCTCAATAGGCAGATTTTTGAGTAGACTGAATCTACCGAAGCGACTATGATTCTAGTTGAATATGGAGGCGCACATGGCTCTTTGGCAGTTGCAACAGGCGAAGACCCGGCTAAGCGAGGTGATCGAAGAGGCGCACGGCAAAGGGCCTCAGATCATCACGCGGCACGGCGCGGAGCGGGCGGTTGTCCTGTCCATCGAGGACTACCGCGCTCTGAGTGCCCACAAGCCGGACCTGAAGGCATATCTGCTCGGCGGGCCGAAGGTGGACAGCTTCGAGATTGATTATGACCGCGATACGGGCCGGGAGATTGAACTGTGAGCGGGCGGCTGGAGTATCTGCTGGACACCAATCTGGTGAGCGAGACGCGCAAAAAGCGGGCGGATGCGGGTGTGATCGCGTTCTTGCAGGCTACCGATGCTTCGTCCCTCTACGTTAGCGTGCTTACGCTCGGAGAGTTGCGGAAGGGCGTGGCCAAAAAGATGCGCGAGGACGAGTTTGAGGCTGGCCGGCTTGCAGAGTGGGTAGATGGGTTGGAATACAGCTTTGCAGACCGCATTTTGGGCGTTGATGCCGCGACGGCGCGACGATGGGGAGATTGGTCCAGCGAAAGGCCCAGGCCAGTGGTGGATACATTGCTGGCTGCGACCGCCGTGCTGCATGGGATGACGCTGGTGACGCGGAATATCCGGGATGTGCGGGGGCTTCCGGTGAAGCAGCTCAATCCGTGGAGGGATTGACCACCTGCGGTGGCGGCAGGTGGCCCGGTCATAAAATAACCGAGAACCGCTGTGCCCCATTCATCCAACCTAAAAAACGAAGATCCTTCGACTGCGCTCAGGACGGATGAGTGGGAGACCACGAACCTCAACCAGCAGGTTTTTGTAACAAGGGCACGGCTTTAGCCGGGCCGCAAAGTGCCCCGATCGAGAGCGAGGGCTTTAGCCCCTGAGGGAATTTGCACTCAATGATTCAGAAAACACAGGGGCTAAAGCCCAATCCCTCTTCGCCGCCCTCTTCGGCCCGACTGAAGTCGTGCCCTTGTTACAAAACTCGCTTTCCGCAAACTACAGACAATGGTCGAATCATCCCCATCATGAATAGACTGGGCTGGCTGCGGCAGATGTCCCGTACCTGAAACAACCAAGAACCGCTGCGCCCCATTCATCCATCATGAAAAACGCAGATCCTTCGACTGCGCTCAGGACGGATGAGTGGGAGACCACGAACCTCAACCCTCAGGGCCGGTGTTGCGCGCCGTGATAGATGTGCAGGATTTCAATATCGTTATCTTTCACGTGATAAACCACGATATAGGGCAAGCGCGGCAGAACCAACTCGCGCGTTCCCTCTTCCCGGCCAGCGCGGCCGCGAAAGGGCGTGGAGCGCAAGGTAAGAATCGCCTGATAGATTTCGAGGATGGTCGATTGAGTAAAGGAAGGAAGATGCAGGGCCAGATAATCCCGAATCGATTCCAGATCGTCCGCCGCTGCCGGGGTCCAGCGCAGACGCATCAGAGGCTCAACATCCGGCTGACGCGGGCATCCATCTCTGCCTCGTCGATAAAGAGTCCTTGGTCCGCCTGCTCGATTCCTTTGCGCACACCGGCGCGGAAGCGTTCATCGTCTTCGATCAGCAGCAGCGCGGCCTCCCGCACCAGGCGCGCCGGAGCAACCCCCTCCACGCTGGCGATCTGACCCAACCGGAATTCCTGCTCGGTCGTGAATTGAACTTCCATACTGAAAGTGTTGCAGTAGACGGATGCACTGTCAAGTAAGATTCTGCCAGTCGGGCAGGTGCCCCGATCATGAAATATCCAAGAACCGCTGTGCCTATCCATCCATCATGAAAAACGCAGATCCTTCGACTGCGCTCAGGACGGATGAGTGGGAGACCACGAACCTCACCCCGCCGTCTTTTCTGATCCCTTCCACTGAAAATGACATCATTTGATGCTAGAATGAAGTGCATGGAGGAGCGATGAGAACCACATTGGCGCTTGATGATGAGTTGGTCAGCACAGCCCAGGAGTTGACCGGGGTCATGGAAAAAACTGCTTTGGTCCGCGCCGGCCTCACGGCGCTGATTGAGCGGGAGAGCGCCCGCAGATTGGCGGCGCTGGGAGGCTCGGCCCCGGATTTCCCGCAAATTCCGCGACGGAGGGGTTGCGCAGATGATTCTCGCCGACACAACCATCTGGATTGATCATCTCAACCACGGCGACGTGGAATTCGAGCGGCGGCTGAACAACGAAGAAATCCTGACGCACCCGTTCATCGTTGGGGAATTGGCGCTGGGGCCTTTGCCGGATCGAAAGAGGACGATTTTTTATCTGGACAATTTGCCGCGCGTGGGAGTGGCTCAACAGAGCGAAGTCCGGCATATGATTGAGGCTTATGCTCTGCATAACCGGGGAATCGGCCTGATCGATGCACACCTGATAGCTGCCGCCTTGCTCAATCCGGGTACGCAACTGTGGACGCGCGACGGCAAACTCCGCAAGATAGCCACCCGGCTGAACTTGGATGCCAATCTCCCTTAGGGCAGCCGACCCGTTCATGAAATAACCAAGAACTGCTGTGCCCGATGCATTCACCATGAAAAACGCAGATCCTTCGACTGCGCTCAGGACGGATGAGTGGGAGGCCACGAACCTCACCCCGCCGTCTTTTTCTGATCCCTGATCCCAGCCCACTGCAGCGAGCTTTGTAACAAGGGCACGGCTTTAGCCGGGCCGCAAAGATGCCCCGATCGAGAGCGAGGGCTTTAGCCCCTGAGGGAAGTGGCGCTCAAGAACTGGAAAACGCAGGGGCTAAATCCCAATCCCTCTTCGCCGCCCTCTTCGGCCCGACTGAAGTCGTGCCCTTATTACAAAACTCGCTTTCCGCAAACTACAGACAATGAACGAATCATCCACATCATGAATAGACTGGACAGGCGAGGGCAGGTGGCCCGGTCATGAAATAACCAAGAACCGCTGTGCCCTCTTCATCCACCATAAAAAGCGCAGATCCTTCGATTGCGCTCAGGACGGATGAGTGGGAGACCACGAACCCCAACCAGCAGGCTTTGTAACAAGGGCGCGGCTTTAGCCGGGCCGCAAAGATGCCCCGATCGAGAGCGAGGGCTTTAGCCCCT
>CAYVGW010000019.1:16485-42080 GCA_964450895.1 uncultured Occallatibacter sp.
GCAAAGATGCCCCGATCGAGAGCGAGGGCTTTAGCCCCTGAGGGAAGTGGCGCTCCATGACTAGAAAACGCAGGGGCTAAAGCCTAATATCTAATTGCAGCTCTCTTCGGCCCGACTAAAGTCGTGCCCTTGTGACAAAGCTTGTCTGCCGCAGACTGCGGCCTACCATCGAATTCTTCCCTCATGAATGAACCGGCGGGTGGCCCAGCAACCCCCATGAAGGATCAAATAAGGCAATCACGGCTGGTCCCAGTGTGATTCTTTGGGGCTGTTGATCGAACTACCTACCGGGGCTAATTTTGCCTCTGGCGCGTTGCCTGTCCCATCGGCGACAATCTCTGGCATGGACAAACTCACCCGCCGCACTTTTTTGCAGACCGCTTCCCTCGCCACGCTGGCCGCAGCCGCGCTGGCCAAGCCTGCCATTGCCTCCCACCGCCGCCAGCGGGTCTTTGTCGCCTCCGGGAGCAAGGACGGGATTCTGGCGTACAACTGGGATCCGGCCACGGGCGAACTGGCTCCGGACGGCGTGGCCGCGCAGATTGCCGGCGTCTCCTGGATCACTTTCTCCTCTGCTCACGAGTTTCTTTTTGCCGCGGCGGAGGCAGGCAGCTTCAACGGCAATCCTACCGGCGAGGTGGCCAGCTTTCGCGTGGTGAAGGGCGCATTAGTGCCGCTCTCGGCGCAGAACTCGGCCGGCGCGGGCACCTGCCACGTGGCGCTGGATCACTCCGGGCGCGTGCTGCTGGCGGCGGATTATACCGGCGGTAGCGCGGCCAGCTTTTTGGTGAAAGACGGCAAGCTCGGCCCCCTTGTCTGGAGCGAGCACTACACCGCGCATGGCCCCAACGCCGACCGGCAGGAGAAGGCGCACGCGCACTTTGCCTGCGTCTCGCTGGACAATCGCTTTGCGTATATCAACGACCTGGGCGGCGATTGCATTCATATTTACAGCCTCAATTCAACCACCGGTGTGCTGACCCCGGCGGGTAGCTATCAGGCGCGGCCGGGGGCCGGGCCGCGCACGCTGCACTTTCACTCCAACTTCCACACGGCGTATTCGGTGAACGAACTGGATTCGACGGTGGATGTGCTGAGGTGGGAGCGCGCGGACGGCAGCCTGAGCCTGGTGACGCGGATTGAGTTGCTGCCGGAAGGCTATCACGGCCCGACGCGCGCCTGCGACATGGTGATGACGCGCAACGGACGCTTTGTGTACTTTGCCAATCGCGACAATGATTTTCTGATGGCCTTCCACGCCGATCCCGCGAGCGGCGAACTAACACCGATCGGCCGCACCCCTTGCGGCGGCAAGACTCCGCGTAATTTTGTGCTGGACCCGACGGAGACGTGGATGCTGGTGGCCAATCAGGACTCGAATCAGATCAGCGTCTTCCGGCGGAATCCGATCACCGGCGAGCTGGCCGCAGAGGGGAAGAGCTTTCCGGCGACGGCGCCGATGCGGATTGTGTTTTAGGGAGCGGGAGTAGGGAGTAGGGAATAGGGAGTGTTGGTTGCCTTCCACTCCCAGAGCGAGTGGGTGAACATAGCCCAGGGTGGAACGCAGCGCAACCTTGGGAAAGCCAACCAACCAAAATGTCCCGCCCAGGAGGGGCGGTATGATTCCTACAAGTCCGCGAATATCAGTTTCGGAAATTCGGCAGGAGAGCGTTCTCAATGTCCCATATATTTTGTTCTTCGTTGTTTCATTGTGTTTTTTCTACCAAGGAACGACAGCGCATTATTGCGTCCGAGTTGCAAGAGCGGCTGTGGGCATATATGGGAGGGATTGCGCGCGAAAATGAGATGAAGGCCCTCGCGGTAGGTGGGATGGAGGATCACGCACATCTATTGCTTTCTCTACCGTCTGTCTGACCATTGCCGAAGCGATGCGGAAGATCAAGAGCGGATCGTCGCGATAGTTGCACGAGAATTGCGGACTGACAGGATTTGAATGGCAATCAGGTTATGGAGCATTCACCCTTGGAATTTCGCAAGTGGACGCCACGGTAGCGTATATCACCGGTCAGCAGGAGCATCATCGAAAACGCGATTTTCAAGCGGAGTTTCTAGCCATTTTGAAGCAGCACCACATAGATTACGATCCACGGTATATATGGGGGTGATTCACGCCGGCCCTACGGGACGGCGGATGGTCTGGCGACGGTTACCCCGGATTTCATCCGGGGCTATTTTCGTTCCCTCCCTCCGGGAGAAAGGACAGAGAAATCAGGCAATCAAAGGTTCTATCACAAACCTTGGATTGCATGATCCTGGCGCGGCATTACTTGTCGTTGACGGGCTTGGCGGTGAGCACGATCTCGACTTTGTGATCGGTGACGGCATCCGTGGCCGAGTAAACGACGGTTGGCTTGCCGGGAACCAACAATATTTTGCTCCCAACCCTCCAATTGCGCGTTTCAGGGAAGTTTCCATCAATGCCCTTCGCTACCGGCATTTCACTTGTAGCAGTAAAGTTGACGATCAAGTTGGCACCTATCTGTTCGATTTCACCAACTTGAATTTCTGTACCCACCTTGAATTCTTCCTTTCCGCCATCTATATTCTTTTCCGCGAACCGGTCATTATCGCGAATATTCCCTCCACCCTGACGATACCGATCACCGGCGAAGGCGGTCATAGTATAACTTCTTTCGACGGCAGCCTTTCCCGCGAAGGTTTCTTTGATCGTGAAGGTGAGCAGATAAGGCTGGGGTTGGGGCTTGACTTCGGCTTCGGGCTTGGCGGGCTTGCTGTCCTGAGCCAGGGCAAGGCACGGAACCAAGGCCAGAGTGAACAATACGGCGAATGCGAGGCGTTTTGCAATGCGCATGGAATCTCCTTAGAGGGTTTCGCCGGTTTCGGCGGGGTTGTTTTCGATGGGTTTGATTTTGATTGGCTCGATCACAATTGGATCGTTAGCAATGGGTTTGATCTCGATGGGTTCATCCGAGGTCTCGGACCAGCGGGTGTTGCTTTGCGGGCCGCACGTCCGCAGATAGGCGAACCATGCTTCCCGGCGCGCCGTGGCGGAAGTCACCCTGCGAGTGACTCGCGAAAATCGGGTGTGCGCGGCAGAATCCGTTTGAATCGCTTCCGGAGCAGAAAGCTGTTGTGCTGGCATCTCTCTCTGGACGGTCGCGATGTTCTGTGGCGCGGATGGCCGGGGAAGGCGTAGCAGAAACAGGATTAGAACGGTGGCGGCAGTCGTTGCGATAGCACCGATTGTCAGCCAGGAAAACCATGCGGGTCGGCGTGCAGGCTCGTCGGCCAGACGCGCAAGGATGCGATTTTCCAGACCGGGGCGCTGGGCCTCCGGTGTATAGGCGCGCAGAGCCAGATCGATCAGATCATCTATATTGACTTGCGGATCATTCTTCGTGTTCAAGCTCTTTCTCCCTTCCACGCTTCCAGTTCCTGTTTCAGAATTTGCCGCGCGGTGTGAATGCGTCGTCGCACCGTGCCTTCGGGCAGGCCGAGAATTTTGGCCACCTCGACCAGTTTCAACTCGCCCAGGGCGGCCAGAGCCAGCGGTTGGCGCAGCTTCTCCGGCAGCCGGTCGATGCGCGCATGAAGCCATGCTTCCAAATTGGCGTCGATGGCCGCCGACTCCGGACTAGCCGCAGCGGAAAGCAAATGTACCGGAAGTTCCTCTGCAACGGGCCGCCGCTTTCTGCGCACGGCCAGCCGCCAGGTGACCCGCGCCAGATAGCCGCGCTCGTCCGTGATCTGCTCCCAGCGCCCTCCCCGGTAAAGCTGAAGAAAAGCCTCTTGCGCCACATCTTCGGCGTCGTGCGGGTTGCGCGTCACCGCCAGCGCCACGCGGTAAACCAACTGCGAGTGCCTTTCCACCAAACCTGCAAAACGCTCGCGGCGCTCCACGGCAACCTCTTCCACAGCTTCGTCCTCAATCGGTATGGCCAGCGCGTTTTGCATCCCTAATAGTAAAGAGCGGCTCGACCAACAAAACGTTCGCCTGAACCGTATGATATGGAAATTACTCACTGGCAAGCGCGAACGAGGACGTCCGCGCAACAGCCGGCCGGGAGGCCGGCGCTACAGATTCACCTTCCGCAGATCGGCCCAGATGACAGAAACTACAAATTGTTTCAAGCGCTCATCAAGACGGGAGCGCCTAGCGGAAGATTCGCTTTGGCGGGGGATTCCACTTCAGGCTGGGCGGCTACCGGCACATGGGCCAATTCCCAGGCGGAGCGGTCTTTGAGCAAGCGGGAGACCAGGGCGGTGTGCATGGCGTGGCCGGCGCGTTCGGCGACGACGTGGCCCTCGATGCGGCGTCCGGCCAGCGAGAGATCGCCGATCAGGTCCAGAATCTTGTGGCGCACATACTCGTCGGAGAAGCGTAGCGGGCCGTTCTCCGGGCCCTTAGGCCCCAGAATGATGGCGCTCTCCGGGCCGGCGCCGCGAATCAGGCCCATATCGCGCAGCTTCTTCTCGTCGGCCTTGTAGCCGAAGGTGCGCGCCGGAGCGATATACGTGCCATAGGTCTCGGCGGCCAGATCGATGCAGGCGCTCTGGCGGCCGATGGGGGCGGGAAAGTCGATTGTGTAAAGGATGCGATAGCCTGTGCCTGGGTAGACGCCGATAAACTTGTCGCCCTCACGCACCTCGACCGCGCGCAAGACACGGACGGTCTCGCGGCGGCGGCGCTGGACGCGGATGCCCACGCGATGGAAAGCCTCGACATAGGGCAGGGCGCTGCCGTCCAGAATGGGCAGCTCCAAGTTGTCCAACTCGGCGATTACGTTGTCCACGCCCATGCCGATGAACGCGGAAAGCAGATGCTCGGTGGTGGAGATCAGCACACCCTGGCGCATCAGGCTGGTGGCGTAGCTGACTTTGGCCACGTTGCGGCCGGTGGCGGGAATTTCAAAGTTGTCCAGGTCCGTGCGGCGGAAGACGATGCCCGACCCGGCGGGCGCGGGCAACAAGCGCATGGTGACCGGCGCGCCGGAGTGCAGACCCACCCCGGTGAACTCCAAGGGTGCGGCAATGGTCTGTTCCAAATGTGCAAAGCTCTGTTGCGCGGGATTCGCCAATCCATACCCCTCGGAGGGCGAAGAAAGGCCGCCCGTTGATACAGATTAGACCTGCATGTGCATCTTCGTCCTGTGGCATATTGACCACACTTTGCGCCAACATGCATGTTTCTGCCGCTGAGATGAGCGCATAGCCTTCCTCTTTCGTCTCATGCATCAGGATGCATCCTGTTTTTGCATGGTGTTGAACAGCAAGTTTTCATCACTTTCTGATTGCCTGCAAAATGCGCTCTTGGCCTTCCAATGGCATTTTGCAATGCAAAAGGGGCGGAGCGCCTGATAGACTTCCCACAAGCACCATCTGGAGTTCAAAGAAACCATGAAACACACAGCTCTGATTCTGATGTTGGCGGCAAGCGCCCTTGCCGCAAGTGCGCAAACCACCGCCAAGCCGGCAGCCCCCGCCGCCAAGCCCGCGACCGCGGCTGCCAAGCCCACAACCGCGGCTACCGCGGCCAAGACCGCGACTCCGGCAGTGAACCCACTGATCGCTCCGAAGATCGAGGTTCCCGACAATAAATGTGGCGAGGACTTCTGCATCCCTCACCATAAGGGACTTCTTCCGCAAAAGCCCCTCTCCACCATAGCGTTGCGCTACCAGGAGATCAAGGTTGGCGACGGTCCCGTGGCCGAGCCGAACAAGTTGTACAAGATTCAATTCACCGAGTACCGGGCCGCGGATGGAGTTAAAATCGATTCTTCTCTGGACCGCCCAGGGCAGCCTTTGAAGGATAAGGACGGCAAGCCGATTCTGGGCGACGATGGCAAGCCCAAGCTGGACGCTCCCCAGGCGTTGCCTTTCCCGCAGGGCCAAGGCGCCTTTATTATTGGCTTTGACCAGGGCCTGGTCGGCATGAGAATCCACGGCCAGCGGCGCATTTTTATTCCCTGGCAACTGGGCTACGGAACGCACACCATCCCCGACCGGCCCGGCCACGCTGGGATTCCTGCCAAGTCGGATCTGATCTTCGACGTGGAGCTGGTAGATGTGACCGATATTCCGGCGCCGCCGGTACGTCCGAATATGCCGATGGGCGGACGACCGATGGGACCGAACGGACAGGCTATGCCGCCCAAGCCCGGTGCCCCTGGGACCCCCGGCGCGCCCATGATGATGATGACTACGCCGAAGCCAGCGGCTCCTCCGGCTCCTAGCACGGCGCCTAAGCCGATGGCTCCGATTGCGCCGCCGCCCGCACCGGCAACGGCTCCAGCAACACCGGCTCAACCGCAACCCTAGTCACGCGCATTCGCGGACAAACCCATCAGGCCACGGCGAGAGGCAACTCCGGCGTGGCCTGAATCAGTTGGCGCGTGTAGGGCTCTTGCGGATGCGCGCAGAGTGCCTCGGCCTCGCCGGTCTCCACCAGGCGGCCATGCGCCATGACGGCAATGCGCGTGGAAAGATAGCGCACCAGCGGCATGGAGTGCGAGATAAAGAGATAGGTCAGCCCGTATTCGCGCTGCAAGCGGCGCAGCAGATTCACGATCTGCGCTCCTACGCTCACATCCAGGGCCGAGATCGGCTCATCCAGTATCAGCAGCTTGGGACGGAGCGCCAGCGCGCGGGCGATGTTGATGCGCTGGCGCTGGCCGCCGCTGAACTCGTGCGGAAAGCGGCTCAGCGCAGACTCGTCCAGGCCGACTTCCGCGAGCAGTTCGATGGCTTTGGCGCGCAGAGAAGCGGCACTTCTGGCGGCGAGGACGCCGCCAGTACAGCCGGTCTGGAGACCGGCGCTACAATCTGCGGAGGCGCTACTATCTGCGGAGGCGCTACAATCTACGGAATGGATCAGCAGTGGCTCGGTGACGATTTGCAGCACATTCATGCGGGGATTGAGCGCTGCATAAGGGTCTTGGAAGACGGGCTGCATCTGGCGGCGCAGGCGATGCAACTCGGCGCGCGAGGCCTGAGCGATGTCGATGCCGTTGACGCGGATGCTGCCTTGCGTGGGCGCGACGAGGCCGAGGATCATGCGCGCCAGCGTCGTTTTGCCGGAGCCTGACTCGCCGACCAAGCCTAGAGTCTCGCCGGATTCGATGGAGAGCGAAACACCCTCGACGACGGCGCGCTGCTCGGTGCGGAAGCCTTTCCGCCGAGGATAGCTCTTGCTCACCGCATTGACTTCAACCAGCGCCATGTTTTGATGGTAAATGCTCTTCCACGCGCTCGGAACGAACTCAGAGGTTCTGTATACATTGTTGTTGGACTACAGATCGATTTGACAGAATTATTGGATTTTCGGAGTTTTCTCTTCTATATTATTGATATTTCATGGTTTACAAAATGCATTTAACTGATTTGATAAATATCTGCAAGAAAAAGGACCCACTAAAAAAAATATATAGGGGGGGGGAGGGGGGCTGCTTCAGCCTTATATGCGCATCCGAGCTGGTATCCCACCTTAGGCGCAAAAACAAGAACGCGGCGAGGGTGGGGCGCCCAAGCGCAACTGTACAACTTCAATCTAGCAGAATGCTTGCAATAATCGGCAAAATGCCATGCGATAGTTTTGGAGAATTTTTTCTGCCTGCGGAGAGTGCGACGTGGATCGGGAGGTCCACGCGACAGCCGGCCGGGAGGCCGGCGCTTCCAATTCCCGGCTACATCAATGAAATGGGGGATCGGATGGCTCCGATCCCCCAAGAGAGTTGCGATTTGGTTGTGGTTAAAAGTTGTAGTGAATTTCCCAGCGAGTGTTGCGCGGCGTCTGCCAAAGATTCGGCTGGCCGTACTGAGAGTTCTCGATAACAGCACCCATAGCTGAGGTCAGACTGCTCGTGTATCCGGTTTCCAGGGTTTGATAGAGCGACGCTCCGTCTGCCACTGTAACAGGAGCACCGGTGGTAGGATTCGTCGGCGACAAGGGGGTTCCCCCACCGTAGTTCGAATCGAGACCGGCCCAGTATGCAACAACCGCGTGCTGGTTGAGTGCGTTGGTCGCAGTGAACTCGAACTTGACTGTCTTGCGGTCTCCCAACTTGATCGTGTGCGAAAGAGTAATATCTGACTGAACGAACCAAGGAGTACGGCGCGCATAGGGAGTGCCAAGGGTGATGATACCGTTCGAGTCAGCCTTAGCATCGACCCAATTTCCGCGACCCCAAATGTAGGTTGCTTCCACAGGAGAGGCGCCGCCGTAAGCAAGATCGATGAAGGAGCTGACCGGGCTGCCCTGCAGGACGTTTTGGTTCAAGCCGATAGAGGTAGTATGCTTCTTGCCCCAAGGATGCGCGTAGTAGACATTCCCCTTAAAGGCGTTCGGGCGATCCGTCGGCAAAGGACCATTACTGGAGGTGCCATCGGCCTTGAAGTAGTAGAAAGGCTCGTCGAAGGCGCGGGTGGTATCGGGAGAGTTGCGTCCTGCCGCACCACCATCGATCTGGTCAGTGGTGGTCAGGCCAGTGTAGTTGCCCCAGAGGCTGCTATAGGTGTAGCTCAAACTTCCGGACCAATGAGCAGCAGGGTTCAAGTTCAGGGAAAATTCCAGGGCATCATAATTACGTACTGCCTTGGGCATTGCAGGGCAAGTGGGGCAGGTTCCAAAGGCTGTGAGATCGAAATTTACGCCCGGAACGCCGAAGGCTGAACCAAGGCTGGCAAGGTAAGTTGCATAGCCGTCGATCGTCGAGTTAACGCCTTCGCCCGGGTTCACGATGGTGTAGAGTTCAAAGTTGTTCACATCCGCCAGTGATGCATCTTCGATGACATGATCAAGGCGGCGGCGATCATAATGAACTGAAGCGGAATATCCCGGTTTGATCTCGTATTCGAAACCGCCCACATACTCATGTTGGCGATAGGGCTTGACGTTCGGAGCGACCGGCTCCCAAGGACGCCAGTTGACATTCTCGATCAAGCCAACAGAGGTCTTTGCATCAATGAAAGTAGTCGGTGTGGCGCCGCTGGTGAAGTTGGCACCCGTTGTTGCGGTACCACTGGGGCAGGCGCGACCGTTCTTGAAGGTCGCATCGATGTCGGATACAGCCCAAGTTCCGTTTGCATCCGGTCCCATTGGATAGTAACAATCCTCGTAAGCCTGCGCGCCCCAGGAGGTCTGGGCAATGAGCAGCTTCATCACGTCATTGACAACACCGTAGCTGCCAAAGAGCTTCATCTTACCCTTCTTGGTGGGATCCCAGGCAGCGCCCACGCGGGGTTCGATCTTGTCTTTCCAAGAGAAATTGATCGCGCTGACTTTGAAGCCAGCCGGCGGCGGAAGAGTTTCCTTCTCCAGACGCAAACCGAGGTCGATGGTCAGGCCATGGCCCAGCGTCCAAGCGTCATGCGCATAGAAGGCATGGTTCGTGTCCACGACGGGAGTTGTCAGCACGGTGGCGAAATCCTGGACCATGGCATAGCCGTATTGGCCTGTGCAGGGTTTCACCACTACTTCTTTAGCGTTCGTATACTTCCACTCATCTCCCAGAAGAGCGCAATTGGCAGCGCCCGTTGTCGTCGCTCCGCTGTGATTATGGTGTGCGCCGGGAACCAGGTCAACGTAAGGCACATTACCGTTCTGATTAATCACATTGGATAGGTGGTTCAACTGATAACCAACCTTGATATTGTGCGTGCCCCAGCTACCAGAGCTGATGAAGTAGGAGAAATCCTGGTTGAACTGAATGTGTTTATTGGCATTGAACACCGTATAGGTCGGGTTGTAGGCCAATGTGGAGGATCCGGCTGTTAGAGCCAGTGCAGTCGGGAGCGGATTTCCCGTATTGTCATTCCCGGGTGTACCAGAGCTGGTGGCACCACTGGATGCCCAATTCAGATCAACGCCGGTGGTGTCCCAGCCAAAGTCGTGGTAGTTCTCGAAGAAGTAACCGTAGCGGGTCGTAGAAACCAGTTTCTGTGTCAGCGTAACATCCGCGCCAAAGTTCCATGTGCTATTCGGTGCCGAATACCCGTAGTCGTAGGAATACGAGGTAATTGGCGAGGTAGTTGAAGTGTTCAACAAAGCGGACTGCGAAGCGATCGGATCCGCCGTGGGCAGCGCATCGCCCAGTTCGCGCTCATACTGATAGAGCCAGGAACCGAAGAGACGGATCTTCTGAGTAGCGGCGTAATCAAGACGGCCGGTTGCGTAATAGGTTTTGCTATTCTGGCTGAAATTCAGCTTGCCGGCATTGGAATCCTGGGCACTGAAATCCACTTCGCGGCTGGTTGAATCGAGGATCGGCGCCAAGCCCAGGAAGAACCAGAGTTTGTCCTGGAGGATTGGTCCGCCGACATAGGCGCCCGGCTGCAGGACGCTATACGTATCCGCCTTACGTTGATAGAACTGTATGTTTGGATCCTGCGTTGCAGATGAGCCGGCCCCGGAGGGATCGTAACGGAGGATGGGGCTGTACTGGTTTGCATCCGCGGTATTGCCGCGGAACGAAGTGAAGAGACCGCCATGGAATTCATTCGATCCCTTCTTCATGACCACATTAATGACGCCGCCAAGCGCGCCGCCATATTCAGCGGAGACGCCAGAGGTCTTGATCTGAACTTCCTGAATGAAGTCCATGGGGACATCTGCCTTTGAAAAGCCTCCAGAGATGTTCTCCGTATCCTGGCCCTCAACTAGGTAGCTGCTCTCGGAGTCGGCTGCGCCGCCGATGGAGTATCCGATGGCACGGCCGTTACCGCTCGAACCAGGCATCGATCCGCCGGTGCCACCGGCAAAACCGGCTAGAGGTTCATTGTGAGCCATGGGAGCCAGTTCGATAACCGATTGGAACGAGGTGCCGGTGGGAAGATTTGACAGAGCATCGCTCGTGACGTTGGTCAGGGTCTGTGTCGTCGTGGTGTCGATGATCGGGGCATCAGCATTCACTTCAACCGTAACCGACTCGGCACCGATCTCCAGTGTGATTTCCACGGACGGAAGGTGGCCGACCTCAATCTTCATCCCTTCGCGCTTTTCCGTCTTGAATCCCTTGGCGTTGATCGTCATGGTGTATTCGCCGGGCGGCAGGTTGGAGAAGCGATAATAGCCGCTGGCATCAGTGACCAGTTCCTTGGCTCCAGCAAGTGAGGAGCTTTTCAATACGACCGTGGCCTTGGGAACGACCGCGCCCGTGGCATCCTTGACCGTACCTTGTAGGCCGCCAGTTGTTTCTTGCGCCCAGACGGATGCTGTAAAGAGCATCAGAGCGGCAAGAATGGTTAGCATCGCGCGATGGAACCGGACAAATTTCATCATTTCCTCCAAATAGATCAGTGGGAACCGGAAGCCTTCATGGGAGCAACTTCTCGATCCGCTTGGTGCGCCTGAACATCCCGGACGGCGAGGGGCCTGCAACTACCCCGAGAGGGTACAGCACAACTTGTTGGATTAAGTATGCAGGTTGAATGCCATTCTTTCAGGGGATGTTGGATGTGTTTCTATTTGTTCAAAACAAACGACTTATCCCGGTTTGAGTTGGCGGTCAAAATTACCCTGGATATGGTTTATTGGAGAATTGGAAAAAAATATCCTAAAAATGGACAGTGGATTCTGTTTTTGGGACAGAGGGTAACGGTACGTTGCTCTATTTCAAGCAGATTCGCCAGTTTGGAGGGCGGCTGCATTTGCGAAATCATGATTGCATCCTTATGGGAAGCTTTGTAAAGTGTGCGCGGGGCTGGGTTGCCGAGCTGGTCGATACGCTGCCGGATTCGGGAATGTTCCCCGGAGAGGCGCGGGCGAGGACGCCCGCGCTACTGCCGGTCTGGAGACCGGCGCTACGATTACCGGGTCCGTGGTTTAGGCTCGACTTTATGAATCTGACTTTGGCGCATGTTGGGGCGCGGGCGACGGCGAAGGACGAGATGAACGCGCTGACCGAGGCCTACCTGGCGCGCTGCGCAGGGCTGGCGCGGTGCAAGACGGAGGGCTTTCGCTCCGAGGAGGCGCTGCTGGAGTGGCTGGAGCGATTGGCGGGACGGACGCCGGTGGTGGCGGTGCTGCTGGATAGCCGGGGGAAGCAGATGACGTCGGAGAGCTTTGCGGGGTGGCTGGGGCAGCGGCGGGATGAGGGGACGCAGCAGATTGTGTTTGCGGTAGGGCCGGCGAGCGGGTGGTCGGAGGGCGCGCGGAAGCGAGCGGCGCTGCTGCTGTCGCTGGGGCCGATGACGATGGCGCACGCGCTGGCGCGGCTGGTGATGGCCGAGCAGATCTACCGGGCCTACGCGATTCTGAGCGGGCATCCTTATCATGGGGGGCACTGAGAGGCAGTGGTCAGTGAACAGTGGTCAGTGAACAGTGGTCAGTGGTCAGTTTCTTGCTCGCCGGTACAATGGATGATGTAGGCCAGAGTTGCTTTTCAAGTTCTCTTGAGAGCGGCTGCTTTTAGCTGACCACTGACCACTGTTCACTGACCACTGACAATGACTGATTCGCGGCGCGGACTGATGTTGATCAATACTGGCCCTGGCAAGGGGAAGACGACGGCTGCCATGGGGACGGCGTTGCGCGCGGTGGGGAACGGGATGCGGGTGCTGATGCTGCAATTCCTGAAGGGGTCGTGGCACTACGGCGAACTGGACGCAGTGGAGGCGTTTGGCGGGCGGTTCGTGATGAAGCAGATGGGGCGCGGCTTTGTGAAGGTGGGCGGCGCGGAGACGGATGCGGAAGACATTCGCATGGTGGAGGCGGCCTGGGCCGAGGCGCGGGAGGCGATCTGCTCCGGCGAGTGGGATATGGTGGTGCTGGACGAGATCAACTACGCCATTGGCTACGGGATGCTGGAGGCGGCGGCGGTGGCCGAGGCGCTGCGGGGACGGCCGGAGATGGTGCATGTGATTCTGACCGGGCGAGGGGCGCATCCGCTGCTGGTGGAGATGGCCGATACGGTGACCGAGATGCGCGAGGTGAAGCACGCGTACCAGAAGGGGATTCTGGCGCAGCGGGGAATTGAATTTTAAGAGAGCTGTCAGCTATCAGCTCTCAGCTTTCAGCCTGTGTCACTGGCGGCTAATCGCTGACGGCTGAAAGCTGAAAGCTACAAAGAGGAGCTAAATGTCCTGGTTCAAGCGAGAGAGTAGCGAGTATGGTTCTGGCCCTACGGGCGAGGCAGCGGAGTCGCGGGTGCGTACCGAGGGGTTGTGGATCAAGTGCGTGGGTTGCAAGGCGCCGGTGTGGAAGGCGGATTTGCTGGCGAATTTGAATGTTTGCCCGCGCTGCCAGCATCACTTCAAGATCGGCGCGCGGCAGAGGATTGATCTGCTGCTGGCGCCGGGCTATGAGTTGGTGGACGGCGGGCTGCGCTCGACTGACCCGCTGAACTTTACCGACATCAAGCCCTACAAGCAGCGGCTGCAAGCGGCGCAGGCGGCTACCGGCCTGGACGATGCGATTCTGAACGCCGTGGGGCGGCTGGGAAAGCATTCCGTGGTTGTTAGCGCAATGGAGTATGGCTTTATTGGCGGCTCGATGGGCGCGGTGGTGGGCGAGACGATTACGCGCGCCGTGGACCGCGCGCGGGAGGGCCGCAAGCCGCTGATCGTGGTGGCGGCGTCGGGCGGGGCGCGCATGATGGAGGGCGTGGCCAGCCTGATGCAGATGGCCAAGATTTCCTCGGCGCTGGCGCAGTTGGACGACGCGCGGGTTCCGTATATTTGCGTGCTGACCGACCCCACAACGGGCGGCGTAACGGCCAGCTTCGCCATGCTGGGCGACCTGAATATCGCTGAGCCAGGGGCGCTGATTGGCTTTGCCGGACCGAGAGTGATTGAGCAAACGATCCGGCAGAAGCTGCCGGAGGGCTTTCAGCGCTCGGAGTTCCTGCTGGAGAAGGGCTTCCTGGACGCGGTGGTTCATCGGCGGGAGATGAAGGCTTACCTGGAGCGCGCGCTGGATTTTATGCAGGTCGCCGCGGCGTAAGAGCTGAAACCACAGGTCCTTCGACTCCGTTTGCCGCCAAAAACCGGCAAACTTCGCTCAGGATGACAGATTTTTTGTTGTAGGAAATATAGACTCGGGCATTTGGTCAATGCAAATAGCAACCATCGGAATGGGCGGGAACCTGGCCAGTTGGGCAGGCCCGCCGGAGGCGACTCTGGCGGCGGCGGCGCTGCGGCTCGGCTCGCTGGGGCGCGTCGTGGGCCGGTCTTCGCTGTATTCGACCGCGCCGGTGGGCTTTGCCGAGCAGCCCCGGTTTGTAAATGCCGTGGCAGCGCTGGAGACGGAGCTTGCGCCGCGCGTGCTGCTGGATGGGCTGCTGGCCATCGAGCAGGAGTTTGGGCGGGAGCGAACGGCGGGCTTGCAGAACGGTCCGCGCACGCTGGATTTGGACATACTGCTCTTTGGCGATCTCGAAATCAGCGAGCCGGGGCTGGAGATTCCTCACCCACGGCTGGCGGAGCGAGCCTTTGTGCTGATTCCGTTGCATGAGATTGCCCCGCAAGCCGTTGTTCCCGGCCTCGCAAGAATGGTGCAACAGTTGCTTACTTCGTTGCGCGAACGCCATGATTCCGATGCGGTGGTGCGTATCAAAAGTGAGGTTTGGGCAGATGAGCAGATTGTTTTCTAGGCTTTCAAAACCGGAATAGTTTTAATAAAGTTTGCTTGACAGAGAAACAGATATACAATATATATACATTAAAGCGATGGATGTCCACTTTCTCTATCTCGGTCAGCGTTTTGTGTGGGATTCGGAGAAAGCGTTTGTCAATGCCCGCAAGCATGGCGTGAGCTTTGAATTGGCCTGTCAGGTCTTCTTTGATCCGTTGATCCACATGGAAGACGCGAGTTCGAGCGGAGAGGTTCGAGAGGCGGCCATCGGCCTCACCGAGGATTGGACGCTTCTCTTTGTCGTTCATCTGCTGCGCGAGGGCAGCTTGATCCGCATTATTTCGGCGCGTCCGGCAACCGCGCGGGAACGGAGAGATTATGAAGAATGTTAGTGAAATGATTCAACAGCGTTTGAGGCCAGATCGTCCGATGACGGTCATCAGCATTCGTCTTCCGGAAGACGTGATCGACGACCTGAAGGAGATTGCGCCGACGCTGGGCTTCAGCGGCTATCAACCGCTGATCCGCGCCTATATCGGCCAAGGGTTGCGCAAAGACCTGGCGCGGCTGGAGAGTTCGCAGTTTCAAGCGCTCACCGAGAGCCTGCGCAAACATGGCATCGACGATCAGATCATCTCCGCCGCCATCGCGGAAGCGCAGCGGAAGACGGCGTAGGCAGCATTTCATGGATCATAGTGATTCCTCTGGGCTGATGGGTGGGCCAGCTGCTGCGCAGGTATAATCAATCTTTGTCTATGATCCTCATGTCGTAGCCTGTACCGGCTAGACGCATGATGAATTCAAAATGGCGAGCCTCAAATTCATTTTTTATCTTGTCCGTGCAGCGCCACCCTGCCGGTCGTGGCTTGCAGTTGTGACAAGAGTCGCAATATGATTGCTTGAAATCCTTGAACGCAATATCAATCTCTTTTCCTTCAATATGATAGTCGTGAAGAGTGCAATGAATGACCTTATGCGAAGCAGTTCCTAAATTGAAGACTTGCTTGATCCATAGTGCCCTCGGACCTACAGCTCCAGCAGTGACTAATAACCTTTCACACTTTTCCATAACTCTTCCTGGATTATTGTCTCTTGCCGCAATTCGTAGGCTTTGCACAATTGGGTCGTTTTCATTATCCAGATCAATTCCTAAGGTAGAAGAGATGTTCTGAATGATTTGCCATATTGTATCGCCGTGGTAATCTCCCTCCACCTTCTCTCCCTTCCGTCTTCTCACAGCACGGTCAATCACACGGAGGGCATCTTGTCGATCCAGTTCGTTCGGTAGGTTACGCGCGACTAAGTCAGCCCAACGGTATGCCTCAGATTCAATTGAATCTGATAATCCAAGCGCACTGATAATCGATATTATGATAGAGTTGACATTGCCTGTTTCTTTACCTATCCATCCGGCTAACTTGCAAATCTGAAAAGCTGATTGAGCGAGCGCCTTTTCCGCCGCCACATTATGATCATAACGTAGCGTGATGAGATATGTGGAGATCGCGTTCACGACACTGCCCAACGCCTCCCCCAGCATCCATCGATTCTTGTATTTTGAAGCATATCGAGCAAGACGAAGGCATTGATTGTACTTGAAGATTATGCTCTTTGTAACTACCAGTTTCCGAGCATACAGATTTAGAACCATAAGAGGATTACCGCCTCGTTCCATGTGTTGACTCATCACCAAGAAAAGCCCCGCGGCTTCGTAAGTCAGGGCACTAAGGTCAGCGGCGTGCTTCACAATCAATGCATAAAACTTGAGAAAATCTGGTCCTCGCGCGGCCAGCCGTTGCATTTCCTTCGCGTGTTTAAGCTCAATCACAGCCAACTCAATCTGAGGTCGTCCTGAATGTAGACACTCCTTGAGTTCAATTCCCCTGAGAAGAATCTGAGCTAAAAACTTTACTGATATGGAAGAATCTGGATCAAATTGCAAAACATTTATACGGGTACGAGCATCTATAAACTGCCTATTGAGAAAAAGTTCTTTGATTTTGTTGAGTTTGAGTGCATCATACTTTTCATGGAATGACTTGAAGAAAGCCTGTTGATCGGGCATGAGCTTCAAGGAATCTACAAACGAGTTTGTCGTACTCGACGCAGTTGCTCGAAGACCGGAAACAAGACAAATATTTTCTAAGCTCGATAGAAGTTCCGGCGCTGTGATTGGAAGAACTTGTTGCGTCGGGATTTTGACCTTGACTGACTTCCTCGTCGTAGAACCGATTATTTTTGCCAATGATTGGTCCAGCTGGGGTGCATACCAGAAGATACTTTGTGAAATCAGATCAGCGTGGACCACCAGAATGGGGACACGCATTTCTTTTGCGTAATGCCGCGCATGATGTGTCGAAAGCCCCTGCGAGATGAAGGCCTTATCACCTGAATAGTTCGAAGCCGTGGAACTCTTCAGTTGGATATGAAACCAGACGCCAGTCGGGGATGCTCCGTTAAAGACTTGGACGTGGAAATCAATGCCAAAATCCTTTCCTCCTTCTACCTTGTTGACAACCCACCCAAGCGGAGTCGCCTCCAATACCCCGCGCAAGAGACGCTCTCCTGCGTAATCAGTATCTTGCTGTATCGATTTGGTGATCACACGCTCGACAACCACGATCGTCAGACTCCTATATCGAAAATACTACTGAAATCGCAAACGGTTTGTACGTGACCCACTCATAAATACCGGAGAATCAGATTGAGACGAGTGGTTCACATTTCAATCTATCACGAACGATGAGTGGCCCGGTCTGGATTTTCAGACCTGGGAAAGATTAGAGATCGAAGCTTTAGAGTAAAAAAGTTGCAGGTTGAGGTTCATAGTTCCCACATCTCAAGTTCGAGATGTGGGCCGTCCAGCTTGGATGGGCAGACTTGGGGTAGCCTCGAAAATTTGTCCGAAAGACAAACGCAGGTCCTTCGACTCCGCTGCGCTCCGCTCAGGATGACAGCTTATATTTGCGCTTTTCTCCCTTTGAACGAGGCGGCGAAGAGAGGCGATTGATAAACAAAATCAGCAAGTTAGCTTCCGCTGCGCGGAAATTGCAAGTTAGCAAGTTGGCGGCAGTTCATTGCAGCCGTAACTCGACGCGGCGAGTTGGGCTGCTGATATGAAACACGCGTGGACCGGGAGGTCCACGGAACAGCCGGCCGGGAGGCCGGCTCTACAGCGTGAGGAGTATGCGGGCCGTCGCGCCGGTTGGGAACTCATTAGTAGAATCGAGTGATGGGGCTTACTTTTGATGTGCTGGCGACGAGCGAGGGCGGAGGGCGGCGGGGACGGATGCATTTGCCGCACCGGACGGTGGAGACGCCGGTCTTTATGCCGGTGGGGACGGCGGGGACGGTGAAGGCTGTCTCGCAGGATGTGCTGGAAGAACTGGGCGCGGAGATCATTCTGGGCAACACCTATCACCTCTATCTGCGGCCGGGGCATGAGGCGATCCGGCGGATGGGCGGGCTGCACAAGTTCATCAGTTGGCCGCGGGCGATGCTGACCGATTCGGGCGGCTTTCAGGTTTTTTCTTTGGCGCAGTTGCGCAAGGTGACGGACGACGGCGTGCGCTTCCGCTCGCATCTGGACGGGAGTTCACACTTTTTTACGCCGGAGCATTCCATCGATGTGCAGATTGCGCTGGGCGCGGATATTGTGATGGCCTTTGACGAGTGTACGGAGTATCCGGCGGAACGCAAGCGGGCGGAAGAGAGCCTGCGGCTGACGATGGCTTGGGCGCGGCGGTCACTGGATTATTTTGGCGCGCATTGCCAGGAGGTTCCGTGGTTTGAGGAGCAGGGCGCTCACCGGGATTGGCGAAATGCAGTCGATGGAAAAGGCGCGGGCGGGGATGCCTGCGCTACAGCCGGTCTGGAGACCGGCGCTACAGGTTGTTTCTTTGCAGGCGGGCGGCGGCAGAATTTGTTTGGCATTGTGCAGGGCGGGACGTATCTGGATCTGCGGCGGGAGAGCGCGGAGCGGCTGGTGGAGATGGAGTTTGACGGCTACGCGATTGGGGGGCTGAGCGTGGGCGAGCCGCGGGAGAAGACTCTGGAGATGATTGCCGAGGTGTTGCCGCTGCTGCCCGCCGGCAAGCCGCGCTATCTGATGGGCGTGGGCTATCCGGACGAGATTGAAGAGTATGCGCGGATGGGCGTGGACATGATGGATTGCGTGCTGCCGACGCGGGCGGCGCGGCATGGGCTGCTGTTTACCAGCGAGGGGCGGCTGAACATCAAGGGCAAGCGGTTTGCCGAGGATCAAGGGCCGCCCGATCCGGCGTGCAACTGCCCGGTCTGCCGGCGTTATACGCGAGCCTATCTGCGGCATCTGATGCACTGCGGCGAGGCGCTTTCCGCAACGCTGAATACGATCCACAATCTGGCGTATTATCTAGGGATCATGGAGCGGGTGCGAAAGAGCCTTGCTGGGCCAGAGATACCTCAGCAGGAATCCGCGGGCGCAATTTATCCATCGCCGCCGCAAGAGTGATGGCCGCGCTATGCCACAAAATCAGTCCGCAACCGGCAGCAGTGATGCTGGCCAGATGAGCCACGGGCAGAATCAGCATACCGGCTACGGCCCAGCAGACCATCACAACACCGGAGGCCATCATCGGTCGATTCCCGAAGAGTTTTCCCTCCGGCAGGAAATGCCCGCCCACAAAGATTGCCAGCACGGGAATCGTGTAGGCTTCTAGTTTCAGGCGTTGCAGAACGAACGCCGAGACACCATAGAGTGAATACGTCAGAAAAATGATCAAGAAAAGTTTTCCGCGGTACGACGGCGTCGCTTGCGCACGTGGAAGGCGGCCCGCTTGCTTGAAAAGCCAAAAGGCCGGCGGCAACAGGCAACCAAGAGGGAGCAGCAGACAGGTGCGCACGGAAACAGCCGTTGGATTTCCGGCGGAAAGCATTCCTTCCACACTCAAAGCAATGGCGAACCACACGGCTCCAAAACAAGCTTCGATCAACAGCCCCGTTGCCATGTGCCTCAATTGACTTGCATTCTCGATCTTCATGGTTTGATTTCCCTTCAATTTCTTACCGTTCAGATGGCGCCGGCGAGCAGTTGCTTGAGCGCCTGCACATACTCGGTTAGGGCGGTGCGGCCGGCTTCGGTGACGCGATAGAGGCTTTGCGGCTTTCGCTGGACGAACTTCTTTTCGACGGCGACGTAGCCGGCCTCTTCCAGCTTGAGCAGTTGGGCGCCGAGGTTGCCGTCAGTGGAGCCGGTCTTCGCGCGCAGCCAGGTAAACTCCGCCTCTTCCACGCCAACGAGCAGCGAGAGCAGGGCCAGGCGCAGCTTCCCGTGAATGATGGGATTCAGCTCCGGCAACTCAGGCATGGGAGGCCTCCTGGCGGCGCTCGCGGGACTCCAGGATCATCCCGTAGACGCCGAAGACAATCTGGCAGAAGAAGATGGCGAGCACAAAGACGAGGTTGCACTGGTTGTCAGAGCCAAAGCACGCTACAACGGAGGCCACCCACCAGACAACAGCTGTGGCAGTTTGCGCTTTCCAGCGGAGAAGCATCCCTGAAGCGCCATTGGCGAGGCCGAGCATGGAGGCGACAATGGCTGTAAAGATGCGCCAGTTGAAGTGACCGCTGAAGCCCAGAGCAGGAAAGAGCAAAACCATCGAAACTCCCATGGCGAACCAGATGGAAGAGATGGCCCGGCCCATCGTAGTTCCCGGGCGGCGTTGCGGCTGGCTCTTTTTCTTGCTCCAGATAATCGCCGAGCACAGAACCCAGGCGCTCATCATGGTGACGAGCCAAGCCCACGGCCATTGGTTATAGGCGGTCCAGGCGATGGCGACGTAATAGGCCACACCCCAGAAGACAAAGGTCCATCCCCAGCTTATGGTGGTGCGCCGGCCTTCGGCGATCATGGTTTCGATCAGGCTGAGCCTGTCCTTGAGTTCCATTTCTTCCGCGTTTGCAGTCATCTCATTCTCCTTGGAGGCTTCTGAACTTGCCAGAGAAATCCTCTATAAGGAGTACTCTACAATATAGAGCATCGAGTGTCAAGCGGTATTTTTTGGGGATTTTTCGATTTATTCGAGCGCGTTTGCTGTTTGTGCTGCGTGCAGCGTGGACCGGGAGGTCCAGGCAACAGCCGGCCAGGAGGCCGGCGCTACCTGTTCTTGCGCTCTGAGGTTCTGCAACTCCCAGAGAACGCGCTCCAACAGGCCGGACCAGTCGCCCGGCGCGCGCTGCCGGAAGAGGCGGGCGGTCGGGTACCAAGGGGTTGTTTCTGTCTGCTGCATCCAGCGCCAGTCGGCTAAATGAGGCAGCAGAATCCAGACGGGCTTGGCCATGGCGCCAGCTAGATGGGCGATGCAGGTGTCGGTGGTGATGACCAGATCGAGAGTGGCGAGAAGGGCGGCAGTTTCGGCCAAGTCGCGGTCGCGGCTGGAACCGTCGTAAACAGCAAGGCCAGCGGTCAGGCTAGCCAGTTCTTCGGCAGGGGCGCCTTTTTGCAGGGAAATCCATGTGACGCCCGTTGTGCGCAACAGGGGCAAAAGCGTGGCCAGCTTGACGGAGCGCTGACGGTCGGCCTTGTAGTTGGGATTGCCGGCCCAGGCGACTCCCACGCGCAGAGATTTTTGGGGAGACCGAGGTGTGGGATGGGAGCGCCATTTTTCTGCAACCAGCGCCGGGGCGGCTTCCAGATAGGGGCCTGTCCACGAAACCGTCTCGATGGTTGCGCCGAAGATGGCTGGCAGGCTCATCAGGGGGCATTCACAATCGAACTCCAGCAGGGGGGCGCCGAGGGGCATGATCTCGACCACCCCCTGGCGCACGGCGGCCAAAGATTGCATCAGGCGGAGGGTAGGCTGCTGCACTTGCAGAAAGATTCGGCCGCCACGGGCCGCAACCATGGCGACGTAGCGGCTGAACTGGATGGTGTCGCCCAGCCCCTGCTCGGCATGGAGGAGAATGCGGCGGCCGTTGAGCGGCTCGCCCTGCCAGCGCGGCTGCACAAAGAGGCGTGGGCTGCGATGCACCTCGCGGAAGCGCCAGCGAGCTTCGTATCCCGGCCAGCCGTGCAGCCAATCGCCTAGCCGCAGTTGGGTGAGCGCCAGGTTGTAGCGCGCTCCGGGACTCAGGGGATCGCGCTCGATGGCCACTTCCTGCGCGCGCAGGCCTTCGTCCAAGCGGCCCAGATCGATCAGGGAGTTGCCACGATTGGAGGCAGCGGCGCAGTGGCCGAGGGCTTCAGCCTGCTCGAAGATGGGAATGGCCTCCTCGAAGCGGCCCTCCAGATGGAGCAGAATACCGTGCATATTGACGGCTTCGGCATGGTTTGGCTCGCGGGCCAAGGCCCAGCGGAGCCACTGCCACGCACCGGGGAGGTCGCGCTCAGCGGCGCGGAATTGGCACCAGGCGACCAGCGTCTCCACTTGCTCAGGATTGAGGGTGAAGGCGCGCCGGAGGTGAGCTTCTGCCTCGGCAGGACGGCGGCGCTCGCGCTCCAGCAGCGCCAGATTGACCCAGCCGGAGATCAGATCGGGGCGCAGTTGGATGGCCCTGCGCAGGGCGGCTTCCGCGTAGACCTCGCGGCCTTGTTCGCGCAACAAACAGCCCAGGTTGACCCAGGCGGCGGCAAAATCCGGGCGCTGGGCCAAAGCGCGGCGGTAGCGCGTCTCCGCCTCGCTGAGCTTTCCCATGCGCGCCAGAACAAAGCCGCAGGCGAAGTTGGCCTCGGGCAGCATGGGCCGGAGCGCCAAAGCTTGCTCGTAGCGGGCCAGCGCCTCTTCATTGCGCAACATCATGGCCAGCGCATTGCCAGCGCCAATGTGGGCAGCGACCAGCAACGGCTGGCGGCAAAGGGCCAATTCAAACTCCTGGAGCGCCTCTTGCGCGCGGCCGGCAGCGATTCGCAACTCACCCAGTCCCAGGCGAGCCAGCGCATCCATGCCGTAGCAGCAGGCCTGGCCGTAGGCGCGCTCGGCCTCCTCAGTGCGGTTTACGGCGTGCAAAGCTTGACCCAGCGCCACCCAGGCCGCGCCCATCCGCGGCGCGGCGGAGACGGCGGCTTCAGCAGTCTTGACCGCGGCGGCAGGCTGGTTGCTGGCCAGCGCCACCAGCGTGATGCCGACCAGCGCTTGCGGATGGCAGGGGTTCTGTTCCAGCATCTGCTGGCAGCCGAGGGCGACCTCGGAGAGATGGCCGGTGAGTTCGTTTGGTGGCGTTGGCGTGTTTGTCTGCATGGACCTGCTGAAGTTGGCATCACGTCCGGCATGACGCGTTCCTACCTGGAAGCTAGGCGAAGGGCGGCGCGCGCTCAACCGGAAAACGCGTGGGATGTACTGTTTGGAATGTGAGTATTCCCAATTTTCTCTGCGTTCAGAATCGGGAGCAGAGGAGAGGATGCGTGGCTTCCCACCCAGGGAAAAGCCTGCAAGGGCCCTCGAAATCCGGAAAGCCTGGCTCCTCATTGCGCACAAGCCGCCAGGCGAAGGGTTCTCTCCAGTTTATCTAGCTGTTTTTCTGTTTAAGAATCAGCAATTTACGTTATTCACAAAAATTCATAAGAATTCATGAACAAATTCAGGACATTCGAGCCGGCCCAATGGTCTAGTGGAAATCGCGGCGGGGTGCGGGAAAGATGCCTGCCGGTTATCTCTGAACCGAAGGCCGGAACGCGCGCCTTGCCGCGCTAAACACAGAGCAATTTTCACCATCACCCTACAGCCAAGTCAGGAGATCGAAATGAAATTGGCACGAAGAAGCCGTATCCGGAAAATTCTTTTGCACACACATCTCCCTCAAGCCGTCAAGCGAGGCGTAGCGCCTTTGCTCTTGGTCCTTGTGGCCATCGGCGCTTCCGCTCGCCTCGCCGTGGCCGACACGGTCAGTTTTGGGGGCGTCATCACTCAATCCACGCAGGATGGAACCGGTCCCGCGGTGAACAATTCCAGCTTGAACAACATCCAGGACGGCGATTCCTACAGCGTCGTCCTCAACGTCAACGGGTCCATCAGCGCCCCCGGAACCTACACCAGTTTCACCGGGGCCACCTTCAGCGACCCCACCGCCGGAGCCAGCGAGAGCAGCTTCGGCGTCATCAGCCTGACCATTGCCACCGACGCAACCAACCCGGCAGAGGACGATCTTTCGCTGCTGTCCTGTCTGACGACCGGCTTCGGCTGCGCGTTTGGCGATCAGCTCGACGCGAACTTCCAGATTGCGGCCGCGTCTCTGGATGCGTTGAATGGGACGGCGGCGGCTATCAGCCTGCTCACGCCGCTCGACCTCCTGGAGGACGATGGAAACACCGATATTCAAGGCGCCGTTACCGCGTATTCCTATTCCGCAACGCCGGTGAATCCCATGCCCCCACCGCCAGTAAACCCCATGCCCCCACTGCCTGCCAGCCCCGTGCCCGAGCCGTCGTCCTGGAGCTTGCTGGCGGCAGGCATCGCGCTTCTGGCAGCAACCTCCTGGCACCGGAAAGCCAGGAACAGATGTTTCGACCGCATGAATGGGTAAGTCATCATGGGCAGGCGCGGGCGAGGACGCCCGCACTACAGCCGGTCTGGAGACCGGCGCTACATTGCGCATGGCCCGCGCCTTTCGACAAGTTTTGGGTAGGCTTTGGAGCCGCGCCCATTCAAAACAACGATGTACTTAACGTTTCTTTCACAAGGAGAGAGAAAATGAAAAAGAGTCTGCTGGTTCTAACGATCGTCCTTTTTTTGCTTCCCGTTTGCGCCTTCGCCGAGGACGGGCAGGTGCTGATCAACCAATCCACCGTGATAGCCGCCGGAGGATTTCCTTACAAGATCACGCAGCCGGGCAGTTACAAGCTCACCGGCAATCTGGCCGTGCCCGCGGGCGTGGACGGCATCGACATCACGGCGGATAATGTGACGCTGGACCTGAACGGATTTACGATTTCACAATCACAGCAAAAAGGAATCAATACCGGCTCCTCCGGTATTAGTTCCATGGGCTCTTCTACTACGATCAAGAACGGTTCGGTTACCGGCTTTACCGTTTCAGATCTCCCCAATATAGTCAGTGTCGGTATTTATTTGATGGGCAATGGCAGCGTTGTCAATGATATGCACGCTGATAAAAACCTGTATGGCATATATACGAATGATGGTATAATCACTCGCTGCACGGCCAATTACAACATTGATAGTGGATTTACCATCTTTGGAACCGCAATATCCGACTCCACTGCGAAGGGTAATGGCCTGGATGGAATGGACATTTTTGGTTCAACGGCAATTCACAATGTGATCATCAGCAATGGTAGTTTCGGGCTGGAGGCAACGAACTCGGTGTTAGGCAGCAATGTCATTCAAGGCAACAAATCTGGCGACATATTTTACTTCGGCAGCAGCATCTCTCAAAACAACAACATTTGCACCAGCGGAACCTGCTAACAGGGCCGTGTCCGAGGCGGCGGAAAATTGGAAGAGCGGTTGTCCCAGGCCTGGATCTTCAGACCTGGGCGCCGTGATGGTCTCCCGTGGCGGGCGCCTGGCTGTCTGTGATGATGATCGAAAATCTTCCCGCAGGGGCTGAAGCCCATACTTTTTTATCAGCGTCTTGCGGCCCGACTGAAGTCGTGCCCTTGTTACAAAACATTCCAAGATTGAGTTTTTCCGCAGCCTGTAAAGCCCAGTTTTATTTTCAAACCTTTGCGGCCCGACTGAAGTCGTGGCCTTGTTACAAAACCTGCCTGAATTGAGTTTTTCCGCAGACTGTAAAGCCCATCCATTATTATGAGGAGCTTGCGGCACGACTATACAGGCTGCGGAAAAGATCGGAATTCACGTGAAATCCTCGAAGAACATCCCGCAGGGGCTGAAGCCCATACTTTTTTATCAGCGTCTTGCGGCCCGACTGAAGTCGTGCCCTTGTTACAAAACATTCCAAGATTGAGTTTTTCCGCAGCCTGTAAAGCCCAGTTTTATTTTCAGACCTTTGCGGCCCGACTGAAGTCGTGCCCTTGTTACAAAACCTCTTCCAATCGAGTTTTTACGCAGACTGTAAAGCCCATCCTTTATTATGAGGAGTTTGCGGC
>CAYVGW010000020.1:0-6995 GCA_964450895.1 uncultured Occallatibacter sp.
CGCTGGAAGGCCGCGACGTGCTGGCCACCGCGCAGACCGGAACCGGCAAGACGCTGGGCTTTTTGATCCCCATCGTCGAGCATCTGCAAAAGGCCGAAGGCAAGGGCGCGGCAGCGCTGATCGTGCTGCCCACGCGCGAGCTGGCCATGCAGGTGGAGCAGGCCTTTCTCTCCATCCGCTCCAACCCCTCGCAGACCGTGGCGCTGGTGGTGGGCGGCCTGGCCGAGCACGCGCAACTGCAAGCCATTCGCCGCGGCGCGCGCCTGATTGTGGCCACCCCCGGACGGCTGGAGGATTACCTCAAGCGCAAGCTGGTCAAGCTGGATGGCGTAAAGATTCTGGTGATGGACGAGGTGGACCGGATGCTCGATATGGGCTTCCAGCCGGCCATCGCCCGCATTGCCGCCGAACTGCCCGCCGTGCGCCAGACGCTCTGCTACTCGGCCACGCTGGAAGGCGCGGTGAAGGAAGTGGCGCGCAAGTACCTGAACGATCCGGTGCGCGTGGAGATCGGCTCGGTGCTGAAGCCGGCGGAAAACGTCGAGCTGCGGACCTTCGAAGTCGAGGCGGACAAGAAGCAGGAGCTGCTTGAGCACCTGCTGGGCGCGGAGCAAGGCAGCTTTCTGGTCTTTGTGCGCACCAAGCACGGCGCTGACCGCGTCGCTCGCCGCCTGACGCGCGCCGGGCACTCCGCCACGCAGATTCACGGCGACCGCTCGCAGGCCCAGCGCAACCAGGCGCTGCGCAGCTTCAGCGAGGGCCGTCACCGCGTGCTGGTGGCGACCGACGTAGCTGCCCGCGGTATCGACGTGGCCCACGTGGCGCACGTGATCAACTTCGATCTGCCCAAGATGGCCGAGGACTTTGTGCATCGCGTGGGCCGCACCGGGCGCGCTTCGGCCAAGGGCGTGGCCTCCACCTTTGCCGGACCGGCCGAGCGCAACGACCTGCGCAAGATCGAGCGCACGCTGTCGATTTCGATGAAGCGCTTCCGCGTGCGATCAGCGGATACTGAAAAAGCGGCGTAAATACAACTTGACTTTGCTCGATTCTTGAGCGAGGTTAAAGATAAGTTGGATCGGGCTATCTCGATCGGCGCTGGGTCTCGGTGCAACCGAGGCCCTTCGCATTTGTGGGGTCTTATTTCGACTTCATCTCGAAGGCCAGCGGCAGCAGCTCGCGGAAGAGCATCGTGCGCGGGCCATCGACGGCGGGAAAGATCACCGGCGCATCGACCAGGGTGAACTCGGCCAGCACTTGACGGCAGGCGCCGCAGGGAGGGCTGGGAGCTTCGTTGAGGTTGGCAACGGCGACGGCATTGATGCGAATCTCCGGCCCGAATTGGGAGACGGCGCGGACCAAAGCGGAACGCTCCGCGCAGATCGTCAGCCCGTAACTCACATTTTCCACGTTGGTTCCGTTGACGATTTCGCCCGTGGTCAGCCGCAACGCCGCGCCGACGCGGAAGCCGGAGTAGGGCGCGTAGGCGTTGCGCGCGGCCTGGCGCGCCTGGTCGAAGAGGCACAGAAGCGCGGTATCAGTGAGGGCTGGAGCGTCGTTCATCGAGAGGGCCTCCGGATTTGGCTTGAGTTGAGGCTAAAACATTTCCGCGGCAACTGTACATCGGGAGAAGGTTTTCTGACCCCTGATCTCTGACCCCTGATCCCTTCCAAACTCCATTCCTCAAGTTGAAGCTCTTCCTACCGATATAGGAGTTGAGTGCTCGCTGTGCCGGGGGTGTCATCCTGGCCGGCGGATGAGTGGATACGATGGATGAGCTAACGAGGGAGTTCCTGATCGAGAGCCAGGAAGGGTTGGACCGCATGGAGCGGTGTCTGACCGATCTGGAGGAGCGTCCGCAGGATGCGGGATTGATTGGAGATATCTTCCGGTCGGTGCATACGATCAAGGGAACCACGGGATTTTTGGGCTTCAAGCGGCTGGAAAAGCTGGCCCATGCCGGCGAAAACCTGCTCGGCCTGGTGCGCGAAGGCAAGCTGATCGCGGGCCGCGATATCATTACCGGTCTGCTGCAACTGCTGGACGGCCTGCGCTCTATTCTCAAGACCATCGAGGCGGAAGAGACGGAGGGCGCGGGCGAAGATGCCGTCCTGATCGGTCGCCTGGAAGAGTTGCAGCTTCCCGCGCAGGTGGAGGCCAAGCAGTTGGCCCACGCCAAGGCTGGCGCTCATGCTTCATCCGCGGCGCCCCCGGCGGGGGTCAGAGCGAAGCATCCCCCTGCCTCGGCTCCTCTTCCCGATGCGCCTGAGCCGGTTGCCGCGACGCCTGCCCAAACGGCGCAGCCTGAACCGGCTGCCGCGCCGCCGCCCGCTGCCAATGCCGAGGTCGATAACGATCCCGCGCGCCAGCGCCCCCCGGCCATCGGCAGCGCGGCCGAAAGCACGCTGCGCGTCGATGTGACGCTGTTGAATCGCATGATGAACCTGGTGGGCGAACTGGTGCTCACCCGCAATCAGGTTCTTCAGGCCACCTCAGCCGATCCCAATATGACCCTGCTCAGCCGCCGCCTGGATATGGTGACGGCCGACCTGCGCGAGTCCGTGATGAAGGCCCGCATGCAGCCAGTCTCCAACATCTTCTCCAAGATGCCGCGCATTGTCCGCGATCTCTCGCAATCGCTGGGCCGCCGTGTTCGCTTGCAGGTCGAGGGCCAGGATACCGAACTGGACAAGAGCCTGCTGGAGGCCATCAAGGATCCCCTTACCCATGCCGTTAGAAATTCCCTCGACCATGGCATTGAGCCGCCCGATGTGCGCATGGCCGCCGGCAAGAACTCCGAGGGAACCCTCAAGCTGCGGGCCGCGCAGGAGGGCAGTCACGTCATCATCGAAGTCTCCGACGACGGTGCCGGCATTAACGTCGAGCGTGTGCGCCAGAAGGCCATCGAGCGCGGACTCATCACTGCCGACCGCGCCGCCCATCTGGCCGAGCGCGAACTGATGCAACTGGTCTTCCTGCCCGGCTTTTCCACGGCTGCCACCGTGACCAATGTCAGCGGTCGCGGCGTGGGCATGGATGTCGTCCGCACCAATGTCGAAAAGATCGGCGGAAAGGTCGAAATCGACTCCCGCGCCGGCAAGGGCACCACCCTGCGGATGCGTATCCCGCTGACCCTGGCCATTATTCCCGCTTTGATTGTGCGTAGCGTCAATCAAAGCTTTGCACTGCCCCAAGGGGCGCTGTCGGAACTGGTGCATATTCCCCCGGAGCAGGCCGCCACGGCCATCGAGTGGATTGAAAACGCTCCGCTGTACCGTTTGCGCGGCAAGTTGCTGCCTCTTGTCTTCCTGGACCGCTTGCTGATGCCCGATGTGGAACACAAAATCGCCACCGAAAGAGACAACTTCATCGCGGTTCTCGACCCCGATGGCCGCCGCTTCGGCTTGGTCGTCGACGGGCTGGCCGATCCGGAAGAGATCGTCGTCAAGCCGCTCTCCGCGGTACTCAAGGACATTGGCCTCTTCTCCGGCGCAACGGTGCTGGGCAACGCCGATCTGGCCTTGATTCTCGATCCTGGCTCGATTGCCATGAAAGCCGGTGTCGCCATGCGAGAAGAGGCGATTGCGCAAAGCGTCGAAAGCGAGACGGCGCAGGATGAAGCCAAGAGCCTCGAGTACCTGCTGGTGGAGGCAGCCGGTCGTCAGGCGGCGGTCCCGCTGGCCGAAGTCTTGCGCATCGAGCAGCTTCCGGTCTCGCGCATCGAATACATCGGCTATCGCCCGGTGCTCAACTTCGAAGGCCAACTGCTGCCGGTGGAAGATTCCGGAGGAGTTCTGGCCGCTGTGCAGGACAACCCCCAGGCGCAAATCATCGTTGTGGTCTGCCGCGAGGGCAATCGCCATGTGGGCATCGCTGTCTCCCATGTGCTGGATGTGGCTGGCGGCGGCGACCTCTTCGAGGCTGGCAGCGCGCAGCGTACCGGCGGCGTCACGCTACTCAAGAATCGCGTCACCGGCGTGGTGGATCTGGGTGGCGTGGCCCCGCTGCCCGCCGTCGAACAGGCCTCCGCTGAATGGAGCCAGACTGAGGGGATGATGGCATGAGTACCGTAGCAACAGCTCTCGCATCAACGGTTTCCTTCAACCGCAAAGAGAAAGCCGCGGCGGCCTCTCTGGTGGAGATGTGTACCGTGCGCCTGGGAACCGCGCTCTTCGGCGTGCCCATCACCCACATCCTGGAGATCGTCGGCGCGGCGCGGCCCCAGCCGGTTCCGCTGGCGCCCGTCTTTGTCGGCGGGCTGGTGCATTATCGCGGCGATGTACTTACCACCGTGAGCCTGCGCCAGTTGCTCAATATGCCACCCAAAGAGGGCCGGCAAGACCTGCTGGTGCTGGAAAGCACCGGCGGAATCTTTGGATTGCTGGTGGATTCGGTCGGCGAAGTGCTTACAGTTTCCTCCGCCGACCATGAACCCAATCCTTCCATCCTGGATGAACGTCGCAGAGTTCTCTTTGCCGGCGCGTACAAACTCAAGGACACGCTGCTGGTGATGCTGGACCCTGAACAACTGGAACCCATGCGATTAAGCGCGGCCCGGGCGGCCTAGTCCGTACAGGCCCAAGGCAGTAACTCAAGGGAGGTAGCCATGCGAGCTTTGATTGTCGACGATTCCCGCTTTGTACGGGGGTATCTGCGCGGCCTGCTGGAAGAAAAGGGAATCGAGTGCGCCGAGGCGGGCGACGGCCAGGCCGGCATGGATCAGCTCAAATCTGGTGTTCCCTTTGACGTTGCGCTGGTGGACTGGAATATGCCGGTGATGAACGGGCTGGAGATGGTGAAACAGATGCGCGCCGATGGTTTCACCAACGTCAAGATCCTGATGGTCACCACCGAGGCGGAAAACGACTTCATCCTCCGCGCACTGGATGCCGGCGCCGACGAATACCTGATGAAGCCCTTCGACGATGAGGCCTTGACGGAAAAGCTCTGCATGCTTGGTCTGGTGGAGGCCTGAACGATGGCGTCCGGACAGAGAACCCGGATTTTGATCGTGGACGACTCGGCGGTGATGCGGAGTCTGCTGCGCTCGGTGGTAACCGCCGATCCTGGCCTGGAAGTGGCCGGAACGGCCGGCGATGGCGAAACCGCTTTGAACGCCATCCAAAGCCTGCGCCCGGATCTGGTGCTGCTGGATGTGGAGATGCCGGTGATGGACGGTTTGGTGACACTGCGGAAGATGCGCGCTAAGGGGCACAAGATGCCGGTCATCATGTGCAGTTCCCTCACCCAGCGCGGCGCCAAAGTGACCATCGAAGCCCTGGCCTGCGGCGCCTCCGATTATGTCTCCAAGCCGGCCGGACAAGTGGATCGCCAAGCTGCAACCAAAACGCTTTCTCTGGAGCTGCTTCCAAAGATTCAGGCTCTCACCGGTCCGCAGCAGACGGTTCTGCCCATCGCCCCGCGCCCGCCGCTCAGCGCTTCCCTTGCACCGCTGCCCAAGGCCCCGCCGAGTTCATCCCTTCCGGTGGCGCTAGCTATTGGCGTTTCCACTGGAGGACCGGCTGCGCTGGACATTCTTCTCCCCGCGCTGCCAGCCAGCTTTCCCCTTCCCGTCGTGATTGTGCAGCATATGCCGGAGTTGTTTACAAAACTCTTTGCCGAACGCCTCAATGGCCGCTGTCCTCTGCGGGTGCTGGAAGCAGCCGAAGGTATGCCGGTCTCCGTGGGCACAATCTATATCGCCAAAGGCAACTGGCACATGGAAGTGGTTGCAGGCCCGCGATCCGGATCACCCAACACTCTTCATTTGACCCAGGGACCACCGGAAAATCACTGCCGGCCCGCCGTCGATGTGCTCTTCCGTTCCGTGGCCGCAGTCTACGGAGCAGGCGTTCTCGCTGTAGTTCTCACTGGTATGGGTTCGGATGGTATGCTCGGCTGCCGCGTCATCCGTGACCACGGAGGCAGCATTCTGGCCCAGGATCAAGCCACCAGCACGGTCTGGGGAATGCCCGGCGCCGTAACCCATGCGGGACTGGCGCAGAAGGTTCTGCCGCTCAGCGCCCTTGCCCCTGAAATCCTCCGGCTCGCCTGCCGGACGCACTCGGAAGCCCGCGAGCTCCGGGAAATGGTGGTCTAGCCATGCAAACTGCCTCCAGCGTCGACTATGGCTATCTTCGCCAACTCGTCTTCGGCCTCTCGCAAAATGTCCTTGATCCCTCGCGCGATTACCTCTTTGACACCCGCCTCACCAAAGTCCTGCGCAACCAGGGTATGACGCAGTTGGAAGAGCTTGTCCACCAACTCAAAACCAGAAAAAACCCCGTCCTCGAACGCTCGGTCGCCGAAGCCATGACCATCAACGAGACCAGCTTCTTCCGCGACGGACGCCCCTTCGAGTTATTGCGCACTGAATTGCTGCCCAAGCTGATCGAATCCCGCCGCCACCTGCGCAACCTGCGCATCTGGAGCGCCGCCTGCTCCACCGGACAAGAAGCCTACAGCATGGCCATGCTCCTGACCGAACACTTTCCCCTGCTCGCCGGATGGAACATCCGCATCGAGGGCACTGACATCTGCAGTGAGGTCGTTGAAAAGGCACAATCCGGCTGCTACCACCGCATCGAGATCAACCGCGGCCTGCCCGCCCGCTTCGTCGTGCGCTACTTCGACCACGTCGGCGAGGATTGGACCGTCAAGCACGAGATTCGCAAAATGTGCAACTTCCGCTCGGCCAACTTGTGCGCCACGCCGCTGCCCTTCAACCGCATGGATGACCGCTTCGACGTAATCTTCCTGCGCAACGTCATGCTCTACTTCTCGCAGGATAGCCGAAAAACCCTGCTGGCCGGCATTCACAAAGTGCTCGCCCCCGACGGCATCCTCTTCCTCGGCTCCAGCGAGCAGCCCGCCGATCCCTCCATCTGGACCCCCGTCCTGGCCGGCGGAACCTGCCACTTCAAACCCCGCCAGCCTAGTTAGCGCTTGTCACCAATGAGATCTCCCACCCATAAATAACACTGGGTGCCCCACCC
>CAYVGW010000020.1:7095-41307 GCA_964450895.1 uncultured Occallatibacter sp.
CAAACAACTTCCACGTCCGCCATCTCATGAACAGCTCATCGGCCAGCTCCCGGAGCGCTTGTCACCAATGAGATCTCCCACCCATAAATAACACTGGGTGCCCCACCCTCGCCGCGTACTTGTTTTTGCGGCTAGGGTGGGATGCCAGGATGTCATTCCAAACAACTTCCACGTCCGCCATCTCATGAACAGCTCATCGGCCAGCTCCCGGAGGGAGCCGTCGATAATAGCCCAGGGTGAAGCGTAGCGGAACCCTGGGTAAGGGGCAAAAGGAGGGTCATCCGCCCTGGAGGGGCGGATAGATTATCTCAAGTATCTTCACTCCGCCCATGGATCCCTGAGCAGCGAGCAAAGCCCCAGATCATTCCCATAGCGCTCCACCTCAACCTCCGCCATGCGTATCGCGCCGGCCATTCCTTTGAAGGCTGGAACCGCGTCGGAACCCATGATCTGCGGCGAAACGAAGAGATGCACGCGATCCACCAGCCCGCCGGCCAGCAGCGCCGTATTCAGCCGCGTGCCGGTCTCGGTGAGCAGGGTCAGAATCCCCTCCGCGCCCAGCTTCTCCAGCACCGTCTCCAGCGGAACCCGCCCAGCCTCCGCCGCCAGCACCTCGACGCGCACGCCCCGCGCACGCAGAGCATCGGCGCGAACCGCGTCAGTGGAAACAGTAAAGACCGCCACATCGCCCTGCGCGGAAGCCACCATCTTTGCGTCCAGCGGCATGCGCAGCGCCGAGTCCAGCACCACCCGCAGCAGCGGACGGCGACGGCGCAGACCGCTGCGGTCGGTCAGCAGCGGGTCGTCGGCTAGCACGGTGTCCACGCCGGTCAGCGCGGCGTCGGCCTGCCAGCGCAACGGCTGCACGGCGGCCCGCGCGGCCTCGCTGGTAATCCAATACGGCTCGCGCAGCGTGTGTACCCCCGGCGGCGGAGCGATCCGCCCATCCAGCGTCATCGCCACCTTCATCAGCACCAGCGGACGCTGGTGCTGAATCCAGCGCGCAAAGCCCTCATTCAGCCGCCGCGCCTCGGCCTCGCAGACGCCCACGACCGCCTCCAGGCCTGCCGCGCGCAGCCGCGCCATTCCCTGCCCCGCCACGGCAGGATTCGGATCGATCGTCGCCGCCACAACGCGCTTCAGCCCCGCCGCTATCAGCGCCTCCGTGCAAGGCCCAGTGCGCCCGGTATGGTTGCAAGGCTCCAGCGTAACGTAGGCCGTGCCGCCCCGCAGCCGCTCCCCGGCGTGCTGCCGCGCCACCTTGAGAGCGGCAATCTCCGCGTGGTCCAGCAGATCGTACTCATGCCAGCCCTCGCCCGCCACCTGCCCCGCGCAATCCAGAATCACACACCCCACCGCCGGATTCGGCGAAGTGACCCCAATCCCCCGCCGCGCCAGCTCCAGCGCCCGCTGCATCCAATACCGGTCTTGGACAATTTGTTGATTCATACACATCCTATGAAAAGAAGCATGGTAGTTTGCGGGCAATCTCCGTTTTTTGTACTAAATCTTTCCACCATGACTCAGCTGGTCGGGATTAGGGGCGGGAGACACAAGTTGCGTTGTGATCGGATCAAAGCATCCACTCCCGCGAGTGCCCGCAAAGGCGTCGATCAGACGGTTACGCATATCGGCATCTAAAGCAAAGACTGTCATCCAGATGCTAAAAAAACCGGTTTCGATAGCAAGATTAATAACAGTTCGACGCAATGCGGCGTTCGTAGGATTGCCCAGAATGTCAACTCGGCTAATCTCCGCAATTTTCCAAGCATCCATTCGTTGACGGAATCTATCGAGTGCTATCTCTTTCCCGTTCTCATCTTGAATCGTACTTGCCTTCTTGTCGAGGCCCGTTACTTCCAATAATTTGGATGCCATTCTCATGACATTCGGACTCAAATGAGGCGCGGGCGTTACTCTTCCGTCAGGCAAATAGTTGAACGCCATAAACGTGTTATCACGATCTGGAAGAAGTACATCTGTGAGGACAATATCTTTATCTGTCTTGCAAGCATTGCAGTTTACGCACGCCAAGAGAAAGTTATCCCAACGACCAATTAAATTCCTATATGCAGGCAATTTTTTGGGCTGAATATGCTCGACTGCAAGTCCAGTGCAAACGTATCTTTCGCAGTAACTGCAATAGAGTCCAAGGCGATCCACCAACGGACGCTTTGCGTCCTGATAGTTGCCGAGATCAGTGGGAAATGGAGAAGCACCACGCTGAACAGGACGCATACTATTCGCCAATCTTTGCAGCGCGTTTCATCTCTAGAAACGCCTGAAACGCTGGATTATCTGCAAATAATGCAGTAGATTCGGCAAGTTTCTCCTTATATTCTTCCAGTTTGTCTTTTGGCGCCGTTGGCGCGGCCTCCAGCATCTCTAAAAAAGTTCGCGCAGTTTCTTTCATGCTTTCATAACGGGCGCTCACCTCTGGGTGCGAAACCCCCATGATCCCGCTCGCAATCTCTTCAATTGGCTTATTTCCCAGCGTAGCGGTAGGCTGCCCATCGAGCATAACCAGTTCTTCCCCTGATCGGAGACTTTGAATGAGAAATGGGGAATGCGTAGTGACTATAAACTGTATCTTCGGAAAAATCCGGCGAAGATCTTCAATGATTCTGCGCTGCCACTTCGGGTGCAGATGCAGGTCCAATTCATCGATCATCACAATGCCGGGGGTTTGCTGCAACACATCTCTGCCTAAATGCGGATTCAGTATAATTGCTCGTCTGGCAAGATCGCCGATCTGCGTCAATAAAATGCACTGACCCTCGCTCAGATTTCGATACATTTGAAAATCGGTCTGTTCCGTCACAAGAATAAGATCTGGAATTTCCTCGTCATAGTAAAAGTCCGATGCGAATTCGACGCAACTCGCAATCGCCTGTTTCATTACCTCAAGAGCTATCGTCCCGGCCTTACGCGCATAACCCACGGATTGTTGCTTGCGAATCCAGTCGAGAAGCTCGGTTTCCTGGATTTCAAAACTTGTGCAATCGCGGTATCCGTCAAAACGAGAGGGCAAATCCTGCGAAGATTTCTTCTTTTCAGTCTTCCGGTGTGCCGATTCAAACCAGAGCCGCTCAACACCGAAGCCGCAAATCATTGGAAGCGTAACGGACTCGTTTACACGTACTTTGCGATCTGTTTCGTTGGCTACTTCGATCAGTTTCTTGGCCCCGACGGTCCGCGTGTGCCCATTTTCACTACTTAGCTCACGACTCCATGTAAAGTCTTGTCCCATCGCTTGCCCACTGACTTCTATTTGCACTGGGAACTGCTTTTCGAATGAAGCTCTATCCTCAAATTGATGTGGTTCAACATGGACCTCTTTTGGCCAGATACCTCCGGCTTTTTGGGCACAACGCAATCCGAGAAACCAAACATCGACTGCAATGGAAAGCGCATCGAGAACAGAGGTTTTCCCCGAAGCATTTTCGCCAACAATAAGATTGAACTGGGGATGAAAGTTGAACTCGCGCGATGCAAAGCGCATGAAGTTCGTGATTTTTAGACGGTCGATTCTCACGTGGATTCCTCTGCGATTCTGTATTTTATCTCATTCCGCCTAATCGTAACCAGTATAAAGATAGAGACGGCCTCACATTCAACGCGATCATCCTACCAGCGAATCCACAAACGCCTCCGGCGCAAACTCCAGCAGGTCGGTCATCTGCTCGCCGACGCCGACGAAGAGGACCGGCAGATTCAGCTCTTGGGCGATGGCCACGGCGATGCCGCCCTTGGCCGTGCCGTCCAGCTTGGTGAGGACAATGCCGGTGACGCCCGCGGCCTGGGTGAACTGGCGCGCTTGGTTGAGGCCGTTCTGGCCGGTGGTCGCGTCCATCACCAGCAGCACCTCGTGGGGCGCGCCGGGAATCAGCTTGGCGGCCGTGCGGCGCATCTTTTCCAGTTCGTCCATCAGGCCGGATTTGGTGTGCAGGCGGCCCGCCGTATCCACGATCAACTCGTCGATCTTGCGCGCCTTGGCCGCCGAGGCCGCGTCGTAGAGGACGGCCGCCGGATCGCCGCCGTGGCGGGTTTTGATCATCTCCACGCCGGAGCGCGCCGCCCAGACCTCAAGCTGCTCGATGGCCGCGGCGCGGAAGGTGTCGGCGGCGCATAAAAGCACGGAGCGCTCCTGCGCGCGATACCAGGCCGCCAGTTTGCCGCTGGTCGTGGTCTTGCCGGTGCCGTTGACGCCCACCAGGAAGGTGACGCGCGGGCCGTCCTGCGGAGCCGCGCTGGAGCGGTTGGCAATAGGCGCTTCCAGGATGGCGCGCAACTGGGCCTTGAGCAGGCCGCGCAGCTCTTCCCCGCCCTCGATCGCCTGACGGCGCGCCCGGTCACGCAGGGCTTCCAGAATGGCGGTGGTGGTCTGCACCCCCAGATCGCTGGTCAGTAGCGCCGATTCAAGATCTTCCAGCGTCGCTTCATCCACCGTGCGGGTGAGCGCGACAATGGTCTCGATCTTGGCTGAAAGCGTCTCGCGGGTGCGTGAGACGGCCTGCTTCATGCGGCTGAAGAGGCTGGATTTGGGTGCTTCGCTGGATTCCGGCGCCGACGCGTCCTCTCGCGCCGTCTCCTCAGGGGACTTCGCCGGTGTTGCCTTTTTTCCGCCAAAAAACTTCATCATCAAGGGTTCCAGACTCAAGTTTAGCAGCCCATGGTTAATCTTTTGTTTTGAGTCGCTGCAAGAACAGGTAGCGCTGGCTTCCCGGTCGTTGCGTGGACCTCCCAGTCCATGCTGCAATTTGCGTCTAATTCCCCCTGAACGACGCACAATGTTTCTTAGGAGCTTCAGAGAGAAAAATATGGAAATTCGCAGAAATGAGCTTAATACTGTCGCGAGTGGAGAAAAATGCGCCGAAGCTTCTCCCCCCCTTGCAATTTTCAAAACCGTGCAGACTGATTCGTCCACGCCGGAAAATTCCACGAAAAAGCAGAGAATCCCCTCGTTCCTCCCATACGCAATGCGTTTTCAAATGAAATTTGGCGTGAGCGCCAAAACGCAATTCGCTGTACCGCATTATAAAAAATGGCGCTCTGATATTGTTCGTTGGATGGGCCAATCGATGGGCAAAATCACAGCCTTGGGAGACAGAAAAACACTCGCCGCGCGCCCTCTCGGCGAACCCTTGAATCCATCCTCTGCATCCAACTCTAAGGGAAGCATTCAATGCGTTTGCCCTAAGATTCCAGACCGTCCCTTTCCAAAGGTCTGACCACTGCACTACAATCAAAGAGAACCTGCTGCATGCAGAAATCACGCCTGAAAATAATGGAGACTCCATGCCAGATGCATCGTGCGATATTGGCCTGATTGGCCTTGCCGTCATGGGACAGAACCTTGTCCTCAACATGAATGACCACGGCTTCAAGGTGGCCGTCTTCAACCGCACCGTCTCCAAAGTCGACGACTTCGTGGCCAACGAAGCCAAGGGGACGCACGTGGTGGGCGCGCATTCTGCGCAAGAACTGGCTGCCTTGCTCAAACGGCCTCGGCGCGTCATGCTGATGGTCAAGGCAGGCGATTCGGTCGATCAGACCATCGAGCATCTGCTGCCCTTTCTGGAAGCCGGTGACATCATCATCGACGGCGGAAACTCCCTCTTCACCGACTCCAATCGCCGCACCCATGACCTGGCCGCCAAAGGTATTCTTTTCATTGGTACAGGCGTCTCCGGCGGGGAGGAAGGCGCGCGCCGTGGTCCTTCGATCATGCCGGGAGGCAATTCCGCTGCTTGGCCGCACGTGAAGGAGATTTTTCAAGCTATCTCGGCCAAGGTTGAGGATGGAACTCCCTGCTGCGACTGGGTGGGCGAAAACGGCGCCGGCCACTACGTCAAGATGGTCCACAACGGCATCGAATACGGCGATATGCAGTTGATCTGCGAGGCCTACGACCTGCTGCAGCGCGGCCTCGGACTCTCTGCCGATGAGCTGCACGAAGTCTTTGCCGAGTGGAACAAGGGCGAGTTGGACAGCTACCTGATCGAGATTTCACGCGATATCTTCGCCAAACAGGACGAGGACGGCTCGCCGATCGTCGATAAGATCCTCGATACCGCCGGCCAGAAAGGCACCGGCAAGTGGACCGTCATCAGCGCGCTTGATCTGGGCCAGCCGGTTACTCTGATCGGCGAGTCGGTCTTTGCGCGCTGCCTCTCGGCGCTCAAGAATGAGCGCGTGGAAGCGTCCAAGATTCTCCTAGGGCCGGCGGTCAAGCCCTCTGTCAGCGACCGAGCCGCCTTCATCGAGAATGTGCGCTGCGCGCTCTATTGCTCCAAAATCATCTCCTACGCGCAAGGCTATATGCTGCTGCGCGCCGCGGCCAAGGAGAATGGATGGAATCTGAATATGGGCGGCATTGCACTGATGTGGCGCGGCGGCTGCATCATTCGCTCGCGCTTTCTGAGCAAGATTAAAGAGGCCTTCGACAAGAATCCCGCCCTCGAAAATCTGCTTCTGGACAGCTTCTTCTTCAGCGCTCTGAACAAATATCAGGCTTCGTGGCGCAAGGCGCTGCTTCATGCGGTCGAGGCCGGCATTCCCACCCCGGCCTTCTCCACGGCTCTTGCCTTCTTCGACGGCTACCGCACCGGGCGCCTGCCCGCCAATCTACTACAAGCGCAGCGTGATTATTTTGGCGCGCACACTTATGAGCGCGTAGACAAGCCGCGCGGCGAGTTCTTCCACACCAACTGGACGGGCCGCGGAGGAAAGACTGCCTCCTCGACCTACACCGTTTAGAGCATTTTTCCAAATGGCATGGAGTAGCGCCGACCTCCTGGTCGGCTGTGGCGTGGACCTCCCGGTCCACGCTTCACTTTACAGATACAGGAGAAATGCTCTAGTTGCAGCGTGGCCGCTAACTCAAAGGCCCGTTTCTCCGCCATTTCTGGAGAAGCGGGCCTTTCGTATGCTTTCCGCATCTATCTCGGAGTTAATGAATTTCCTCCGGGGTTTGAAACGGATTCCAGTTGTCTGCGCCGCGCAAGAAAACTGCTGGATCATATGGCCGCGCCTCTTCTGCCGTAAGAAAATGAGTATGCACATCGCGCTGCCTTGGCTGCGCTCCGTATCCAGTGGAATTGAATTCAGCATAGTATGCTGTATCGAGAGAATGAGTCTCTCCAGGATGCCACTCTCGCCATCCGGCCGGATCGATATGGCTTCCCATCTCGGTGTTGAGAAAGATGACTTTTGAGTAAGGGCGCCAAGGCCTGCCTAGATACACATTCCCCGTCAAGCCGGGATCGGCAATGAGCTTGCAGCTATTGAGGACAAAGGCGGAATCCTCCTCGGCATAATGCTTCGACTGCGCGGTGATGAAACCTCCGGTATGCGCTGTGCTGTGAATCTCGCAGCGATCAAAGACCGCCTTGCTATCGCCGAAGATGAAATCAACGTTGCCGGCAATGATACAGTCAGAAAAATACTGCCGCGTGGGAATGCAATTTGCGCCGTCAGGCGCGCAGTTCCGGCTGCCAGCGTAAACTGTATCCTGATTTCCCAGCAAACGGACATTGTGGAAGACAGCGCGATCTCCGATTACGCGCAATGCAAGCGCTTGAGAACCGGCGGGAAGCTGGGGATGCGTGCGATTGAAATCATTTTCAAAGGTTATGTTTTCGGCATAAAAATTATCAGCAGTTACATTCACGGTAGCGGAGTGCAGCGTTCCGCCATTCTCTCCCGCGCTGCGATCATTCACCACAACCGTCTTTGCGGCATCTCGATTGGCGCTGCGCAACTGAATGTTAGGCTTATTGACAGTTATAACTTCGCGATAACTTCCAGGAGCAACCAGCACTAATGCTCCATCCGCGGGAGCAGCATCCAAAGCACCCTGAATCGAATAGAAATCTCCTGTTCCATCAGCGGCGACATACAGGGTTTTATCTTCGGGAGGGATTTTGCCCGCCATCTCCGGAGCCGTGGCTATCGTGGGAAACGGAACAAAGCGCGCGTCGCAGTCAAGCGGCTCTCCGGGCAGCGAGCCGGGCATTTGCCGCACCGTAATATCGTCGCCCGCCGGCTCCAGATTGCCGCGCTCCGTGCCTATCTGGATCTCCGCATCTTTGGCGATGATGTTTGAATGCGCTTGATCATCGGCGAAAACATTCTCCAGCTTAAGGCCGAGCTTATGCTCCGCGTCCAGGCCGAGTAATGTATAACTCCCGGCGGTGAGTATATGAACATTTTCCAGCGAAATATCGCGATAGACTGGCGGTAAATCTCCGGAAAATGTTGTGTAAAGTGGAGTAAGCACCAGCGGATTCTTCGTTTCTCGAATACAGATGTTTCGATACAGCAAATCATGCACCAGTCCGCCGCGGCTTCTGTCGGACTTTATGCGAATGCCGTTGTCCGCTCCGTCGACGGTGAGATCGTCTACCAGCATGTGATTCACTCCTCCGCTGGTTCCGCTGCCGATCGACATCCCGTGCCCCGTGTAGAAATGATTGTGCAGAATCGAAATATTCGACGATGGTCCCGACTTCCCTGACTTCACTGCAACATCATCATCCCCTGTGTGGATGAAGCAATGAGTAATTGTGATATTGCGCGAAGAACCGGGATCGATGCCGTCCGTGTTGCGCGCGGTCTTCGGCGTCATGATCTTCACTCCCCACGCGGTAAATCCATCCGTATCGTTCACCCCGACATGGAAGTTGGGAGAATTGCGCAAGGTGATCTGATACATCGTGAAGTTATCCGCATGGTGCAAGCTAATCAGCACTGGAACGCTCTGCGAGCGATCAGTAATCTTTGCCTGATGCGCCAAATCCCACCACGAGACATCCTGGCCTAGTAACTTTGCGCCACCGCGGCCATCGATTGACCCTTCGCCCATGATGCCACTATCACGTGCGCCATCGCTCAGGATGAGCGGTTTGCATCCGTGGCCCCGCTCGCTCAAAATACCGCAACTGCCCGGCGTCAGATCATATTTGCGCGGATCGCGGGTAGCCACAAGCGCGGTGTTTGCATCCACCACGAGGGTCACACCAGTGCGCAAGGAAAGCGGGCCTGTCAAGAACACATTTTTCTTCCCACGGTTGCGCAGCACAACCGACTTGCCTGCGGCGCAGTGGTCCATGGCGTCTTGAATGCGTAATGTATCCAGCTTCTGCTCATCCATGACGGCAATCACGCCTTGCGGCGCGGCAATCGCTGCGTCGAGCGTTGTGCAGGCAACCGGAATCCGCGGCTCGTGTACAGTGCGGATATCCTGTGCGGAAGCAAGCACCGCCAGGAGGAACAGCGGGGAGGAAAATAGTGAAATGTGAAACATTGAACGCATAGGTCACCTATCCGGTTTTTTGGTAATAACTGCTTATTCCGCTGAATGCCCGCGCGGAATCTGGCTGAGTATCCAGCGAACCAACTCCTTGCCGGCGGCATCGTTATCGTACTCGGCGGGAAGTTTGCGGCCATCTGTGTATTCGTTGTAGAGCCATGGATCCACGGTGGCAAAAACCATCCCATTTCCCACCTTGGAAGAAGCCATCAGAATACCTTCTTCATCCTGAAACAAAGATATAGCGGGTGACTTTAGTGAAATATCGCATACATCCTTCATAAACAGCGTATGAGGATTTCTGAAGACTATCCCGTTACCGGGAACCGAAAGTTTCCCCAGTTCGTACGATTTTCCCAGAACATGCTTGCGCAAGACGCTGTTGAAATGAATGCCAAATGGGCGGCCAATCATATTGAGGTGCTCTAAATCTGTATTCGCGGCATCGTTGGCAAAAATCATCAGCACGCCGCCGCTCCTGACCCATTCGGCAATCACAACGCTATCTTCCGGAAGAATGTAATTTGGTTTCGGATTCTTGATTGGAGTATCCGGTGAAACGATGATGTAGACTTGCGCATGGCGAAGCGCTTCCACAGTAGGTGCTGAATACAAAGTCTCTGTCTTCGCGCCAAAGTTGTTGAAGATGTGGCCAAGTATCGAGTAACCGCTTTCGCTTTGATCGTTCCACTTATAGTGGAATATAACTTGTTGGCCGAAAGCATCCAGTCTCTTCTGGCTGTTGAACCAGCCGTCCAGCAGAATGGTCTGTCCACGTCCCAGTTTCGTGTTCGCTGAATTTTCGATCTCCGCGCTGGCTAGAAGGAATGCTCCCATGCCCTTGGGGTCGTCGGTTGCCTGCTTCTCGCCAATGTAATAAGCGTAGCTTCCATCGCGGTAAGGGTCACCGCCCAGGCCCGCGTTCTTTACCGTATTCGTGAGCGAGACCATGCCGTCCGAGCTGGTCTGTATGAAATTCTTCAATATCCCCTGGTAGCCGCGCTGCGCATTCGCCAGATAACTCTGTGGAAGATAACCGTCGCGCACCCCCCTGGCCAGCGCATACACAAACATGCAAGAAGCAGATGATTCCAGATAGTTGCCCTTTTCTCCGGCTTTGTCCAGCACCTGATACCAGAGGCTGGTCGTTCCGTCCTGGTAGCGAGTTATCGCCGCCGCGTCTTCTTGAAGCTCGGCAATTAACTGTTTGCGGCCTGCCATGCCCTCTGGATAATCGGCAAGCGAATCGACCAGCGCCATCATCTGCCAGCCCATCCCTCGCGCCCAGAACTGCGATGAGAGACCAGTCTTCTTATCCGCCCATCGCTCCTGCTTGGATTCATCCCATCCGTGGTAAAGAAGTCCCGTCTTCTTGTCGCGGGCGTGTTGGTTCATCAATGCAAACTGATGAGTTATATCATTGAAGGCTTCAGGATGATGGAAGGTTGAAGCATACTCCGCATAAAACGGCTCGGCCATGTAAAGGCCATCCAGCCACATTTGATTAGGATATTTCTGCTTATGCCAAAAGCCCCCGGAGGCCGTGCGAGGCTGATGCTGAAGCTGGTCATAAAGCAGCGTGGCAGCCTTAGCGTAGCGCGCATCCTGAGTGACTCCGTAGAGCAAAAGCAATTGCCGACCGAGCAAAATGCTATCGAGTTGATTCTCTTCCGGCTTCCAGGTCGGGATGGAGCCATCGAAGCCGACAAACTGATCGACTGACTTTTTAATGTAGTTATAAAATTTCGGATCAGCGGTATTGAGCCATATAGCATCCATGCCTTCAAGCAAAGTGCCCAGTTCGTAGTTCCAGGCCCAGTGAGCACCCGATGGCACAAAGCGTCCATCCGGCCAGCGCTCGATTGCCGAGTTCGCCGCCTGCTGCGACCATGGCAGTGTACCGTCTTGCGCGGTAGCAAATGCGATACCCGTCATTTCAAACAATAGCGTCAGTAAAATTGCCGCCAGGAATCGCATCATTGAAACCTCGCCATCCAAGATGTGAATCGATCTTAGCGCAGAAAAAGCCGCCGAAAACGGCAGCTTTATCTGCGAAAGATTACAGTCAAAGGCTAGAACTCGAAACGTGCCGAGAACTGTGCAGCCTTGCGGTTAGCGAGTGAGTTAGCGGTAACCTGTCCGAAAGCCGCGTTGCCAAGCTGCGTACTCGCGACTGCAAACAAGGTGTGGTTGGTGACGTTATACCACTCAGCGCGGATATTCAGCTTGGAAGCCGCCGTGATATGCAGCGGGAAGCTGCGCACCATGGCCAGGTCCAACTGGTAGTTACCGGGGCCGTAGAGGTTGTAAGGAGCCGTACGTGGCGAGTTGCCAAAGGTATAGGAAGGCGCGGCCGCAGTATTGAGCAGCGTCGCCTGATCACCTGTAGCTGTACCCACCGTGACCCCTGGAATATTAGCCGCCGGGGAGACGAAGGGACCTGTTTCCGTTGTTGTCGCTGCCACACCGGCGCCATTGTTGATCACGCCACCTATGCTTGGGGTGATGTAGCTGATGGTGTTGTAGTTGAGAGTGGTTGCCCCCGCGCCCCATTTTCCATTCTGACGCGCCGAGCCAGTGAAATTCGGGTTAAGCGTCGGCGCACAGCCCTTATTCGAGTCTGTAACACTCGCTGGGTTAATCTGGCATGTTGATGCATCGATGGCTAAAGGCGAGCCGGTGTATGCTTGGTAAATTCCTGAGAACTTGAACCCGCCAAGGACGTTCCGTTCGATCGCATTCTGTGCAAGAATTGTTTTTCCAAGCGGCCAGTCCCAGACAGAGGTCAGAACAAAGTGTTCCTTCTGGTTGGAAGTCGAAACTGAACGTTCAATGCGGTCCGCTGGATAGGAAGCACTCGATTCATTGGCGATGGTTCCCGCAGGAATTGCATAACCAGTACGGAATGATCCGCCATCGTCGATTGCGCGCGCATAGGTATAATTGGCATTCACGGTCAATCCATGCCATGCTCGCATATTTGCCATGACTTGCAGCGCATTGTAGTTGGCGTTGCCGATGTATCCGAAGGAGTCGCTGACAGTCTGGGACGGGAAAGGCTTCAGTGCTGTACTCAATGGCTGACTGGTATTAAAGTTTGTCGGGCAAGTCAGGCTGTAGGTTGCGCAGTCCGTAGCTATCGCGGCTCCTGTATCAGCCAGGTGCGATCCCACGGTCAACAAATACTTTGGATCGAGATTGTCCGACCAGTATCCGCGGCCAGTGAGGCTGTCCGTTTGAAGGAAGTGGCCTTCCGAACCAATATAGGAAGCGGTGACCGCCAACGCATTGGTCACCTGGCGCTGAATGCCGAAGCTCCAATTGATATACTCCGGCGCGCGACCGCCGAGGTAAGGATCGTCATAATTCATGCCGGAAGGAGATCCCGTATACCCCGTCGTGGTGGTGTAACCTGTGCCGTAGGCGGGGCCCGATCCCACTCCCGAAGCCGGCGTATAGGTGGGTACTGCGCCTGTGCCGCTGCCTGCGATTAAAGCAGTGGCAGCCAGAAGTCCAGGCATGGTGGTCGACGAATTGGATGACGAGAATGACGGAGCAGAAGAGAAGCCCAGCGTTCCAAGAGTGGATGCGTTGCCGCCCACCGCATCGCCATGTGTAAACATGATGCCATAGCTGGAACGGATAACAGTCTTGGGGGTCAGTTGATAGGCGACGCCAACGCGTGGCCCAAAGTTCTTCATGTAGTTGCTGACAGGCGAGGAGCAATTGCAAGTTCCAGTTCCACTCCCGGCAAAATTCAGCGCTCCATTCACGCCTGTAACTGGATTGGCTAGATTGGGATCAAAGAAGCTTGCGAAGTTATTCACTTCCCTGACGCTCGGGAAATAATCCCAGCGCACGCCAAGGTCGAAGGTCAGCTTAGTGGAAACCTTCCAGTTGTCCTGAATATAAGGGGAGATAGCACGGAAGCGCGCGCCATACTCCTGGTGTGGCGTGTAGTCCGTCAAGCTTCCCTTATCGAAATCGCCCAGAAGGAAGCTGGCGTAGGCCTGACCGCCAGAGTTCAGGTTATACTGCGTCTTCCCCGCAGGAGAGGATTTGAAGGACTCCGTCTCCGCGGCTGCGGCAGTAAGGGTAAGAGGAGTAGTTCCTCCCGTGGCGCTGAAGGTGTTGTAAAGCATCCATGCAACCTGCCCTCCGAATGTGAAGGAGTGCTTTCCGACTGTCCACTGAATGTTGTCCAGCACGGTATAGTTTTCGGCAAGTGTCACGTTGGCCGTGGTGCCGCCCCATTGTGTCGGAGCAGCCGTTCCAGATCCAAAGGCGACGATCGGAAAGGTTTGCTGTGCTTGACCCGCAGGCAGTCCAGACAAGCCCATCGTTGTTGCGGAATAGGCAGACGCCTGATTGGGATTGAAGGTGGGACCATTGTAGCGGGCATAGCCCCACTTCACTTGGTTAATGAGATGCGGTGTGAAAACGTGCGTTTCTTCGATGATGCCTACGGCAGTCTTGGGGGCATAGGCTTGGCCGTAGTTGAACGGAACCGGTCCTACGTTGCGGCCCGCTGTGCTCTGGCCGACAGGATTTGAACTGGCTTGACGTCCGATGGCTGCAATCAACGTGAGCGAATCTTTGTCATTGACGAGGTAGTCGATGCGGTCCGTCGTGGACCAATTGACAAGCCCCGTGGCGTTGGGTGCGATATAGTTGTTTGCTAGAGTGGTGCCAACGCCCTGCGTCGGCAGTAACGCTTGCATAGCCGTTGAAACCGGGGACCATTCGCTGGACGGGATCACATCGACCTTGGTGGGATCGGGCGCCGTCTTGACCGGTCCGCCCTGCGACCCCTTGGTTCCACTGAAGGGAAATCCGAAACGATAACGGCAGGGGCCATCTGTGCTGTTCGCAGTACACGTGGCCTGTGTGGTCGGATCGTAGATCGGGACATTTGCCGCCTGGAAATTACCCGCCTGTTCCGCTGCCGTAGGAAAGGTCATCGGCGTTGGAGTCGCGCTGGTATAACGGAAACCGTTGTAATTGGCGTAGTAGAAGACCTTTTGCTTCCACTTGCCGAAGGGCACGAGTGGTCCGCCGAGATTGATGCCGTACTCATTGCTGTGTTCAATCGGCTTGGTCGCCACGCCGGTGACTGGATTGATGGCCTTGCCCCAAAATCCCCAAGTATCTAGCGCCGTATTGCGCAAGAACTCATAGATCGAACCGTGCTGCTGAGCGCCGCCTTGCTTCACGGTGTAATTCATCACGCCCTGGCCTTCATAGATGGCCGAGTAGCCATTGGTCTGCACCTGGAACTGGTCAATCGCGTCCACGGATATTGCAGTCCAGACATAGCGCGGGTCGCCGTTTCCGCCGGCGCGCACAAACACTACACCATCAACGTAGACGGCGGAGGCGGCTCCCTTGCTGCCGGAACCGTTGACCACACCAACGTTGGTTGTGGCGTTGCCATTGGTTTCATTTCCCTGGATTCCCGGCATCAGGTAGACGAAGTCCGTGGCGCGCCGCTGGTCGGCGTTGCCATAGGCGCCCATTTCGATAGGAAGTTCCGAATACACCTCGTTTTCCATCGTCGCGCCCAGCGTGGCGTTGCTGGTTTCCAACTGCGGCGGCTCGGCGGTCACGGTAATTTGAATATCCGAGCCGCCCACCGTCAGGGTGGGGTTGTAGGTCTGCGATTCCATCGCGTTGACGTGAATGTTCTGCTGGGTCAGCTTTTCAAAGCTCTTGGCAGTCGTGACCACGGTATATATGCCCGGGTCCAGGTTGGAAAAGTTGTAGGTCCCCGCTGCCGTCGTCGTAGTCTTGACCGTGATGCCAGTGGCAACATTGGTTGCGGCAACGGTAGCGTTCTGTACCACGGCTCCGGTCTTGTCCATCACCGTTCCGGTAATCTCACCCTTGCCGGATAGCTGCGCCATTGCACTCAACGGCACGATTATAGCGATGGCCAGAATCGCTAGCCATCCCCATCCACGGAAGCTCGAAAATACGCTCAATGGCGCGCCCGATGCTTCCCTTCCCTTCCGCACTGACAAGGCTAATAGCCCCATACTGCCTCCCATAAATTCATTGATGTCGAGCTTCGATCCACATGCCGGCAATCATCGTCTCCAAATATCCGACAGTGGTCTGACCACGCTTCAAGATAAGGTATTTTCTTGTACCGGATATACAGTTGTCAACAGGAAAAATCGATTTTATTTCCAGAAATCTGATTTCATTTGGTTGGGAAGCGTTTGCGTGAAATGTGATCGCGTTGCTGTACAACAAGCAATCTTGCATCCTCCTATTATGCGTATAACTGCTTTATATTTAGCATCTTACATGCCTTCCATGAATGGTATTTTCTTTAGATAAACTCTTCCTCCGAAGAATACTGCGACCGTAACCGTGCGTGGTTGCAGAAGTTTGCGATCCTCTTAGTGGTTCAACCACCCTGGACATCTTGCAAAAATTTTATCCGGGTATAGAAAAGAAGACATCAGGGATTGACCGGATTTGAATCCGACCGGTGGCTCTTTACCTTCGCTGAGGGTGGAGTGGACTTCCGTTCCGTGGGGCGTTCCATATCCTGCGCGGTCTGCGCCAAGCGCAAGTGCTTCTCCATCAACCGCCTCGCTTCTATGGGGTCGCGCCCGCGGATGGCGCGGTAGAGTTCGCGATGCATCAGGGCCGATTCGCGCATATCCATCGAGCGGTCAACGGTCTTGCGGCGCTTGTCGTACATGGAGGAGGTGATGGTTTCCATCAGAGCCGCCAGAATCGGATTACCCGCCGCTTGAGAGATGACGCGGTGAAAAAGCACATCATGGATAAGGTATTCCGAGGGGCTATCGATGGCGCCAAACATCTCGGCTACCTCTTCGGCCAGTGCGGCATGATGCTCTTCTTTGCCGCGTTCAGCCGCCAGCGCTGCCACGCTGCCTTCCAGAATCGTACGGGCCTCGAACATCTGCCAGGTCTGAAATCCGTGCAGCGCCTTCATGAAACTCATGGAGGCCTTGCCGAACTCCGGAGGACCGTCGGCAACGAAAGTGCCCACCCCATGGCGCACTTTCATCACACCCATCGCCGCCAGATAGCCGATTCCGGCGCGCAAACTGGCGCGGCTGATCCCCAGCGTCTGGGCAAATTCTCGCTCCGGCGGAATCTTGTCCCCCGATTTCAGGGTTCCGTTCTCGATCAGCGTGCGTATGTGGTTGACCACTTGCATGGTTCGATGAGTATCGGGCTCTTCCTGATTCTTCCGCTGCATACAGGCATCTTTCTGAGTCCGAAAAACCGGACAAGATGAGATTATCATCCACTTCGCAACTTTGCATTGAAAAAATCCGCATCCTGTCCCCAATAGGTTCTTTTCTGTGTATACTAGAGGTCTGACCACTGAGCCAGGGATTTCGCAGCGCCGTTCCGTCACGAGGTATATTTCTATCATGCCCATTCATCCAGACCGGCTTTTCCCCCCGGAAGCAGGCGCGCGCGCCGTTGCCCGGACTTTGTACGCAGCCATCAAAGACCTGCCCATCATCAGCCCGCACGGACATACGCAGGCGGCGTGGTTTGCCCAAAACGAGCCCTTCCCTGACCCGGCCAAGCTGCTGGTGCAGCCCGATCATTATCTCTTCCGGATGCTCTACAGCCAGGGCATCTCCATGGATGATCTGGAGATTGGTAAGCCGGTCATGGAGAATCCACGCAAGGTCTGGAAGATCTTTGCCGACCATTATCATTTGTTTCGAGGCACCCCTTCGCGGATGTGGATGGATTACATCTTTGAAAATCTCTTCGGACTCCAGCAGCGATTTTCCGCCTCCACTGCCGACCTCTTCTACGACACCATCGCGGAGAAGCTGAAAACCCCGGAGTTCCTGCCCCGCACCCTCTTCGAGCGCTTCAATATCGAGGTGCTTTCCACCACCGATTCGCCCCTCGACCCGCTCACCGATCTGCAAACACTCCGTGCGTCCGCCTGGAAGGGGAGAATTCTGCCCGCCTTCCGCCCCGATTCGGTCGTCGATCCGGAGTTTGCCGGATTTTCCCAGTCGATCCTCAAGCTGGGCGACCAGACCGGCGAGGACTCCTCCACCTGGAACGGCTACCTGAACGCCCTGCGCAATGCGCGCCAGCGCTTCAAGGCGCTCGGCTGCACTTCGACCGATCATGGCCACCTGACCGCGGAGACCGCCAACCTGCCTGAAGCAGAGGCCGCCGATCTCTTCTATAAGGTCTTCACGGGCAAGGCAGATGCGCGGCAACGGGTTCTCTTCCAGGCTCAGATGCTTACCGAGTTTGCTCAGATGAGCCTGGAAGATGGCTTGGTGATGCAGATCCATCCCGGCAGCGTGCGCAACCACAACCCGAAGGTCTACGAGAAATTTGGACGCGACGTGGGCGCCGACATTCCTCAGCCAACTAACTATGTAGCGGCCTTGCGCCCCTTGCTCAGCCGTTTCGGCAACGAGAAAAATCTCACCATCATTCTATTTACGCTCGACGAATCAACCTACAGTCGCGAACTGGCCCCGCTGGCCGGCCACTATCCCTGCTTGCGCTTGGGGCCTGCTTGGTGGTTTCATGATAGCCCGGAGGGCATGATGCGCTTCCGCGAGCAGGCGACCGAAACGGCTGGCTTCTATAATACGGTCGGCTTCAACGATGATACCCGCGCCTTCCTCTCCATTCCGGCGCGGCATGACGTGGCGCGGCGCGTCGATTGCGCCTTTCTCGCCAAGCTCGTCACGGAACACCGCTTGGACGAGGACGAGGCTTTGGACGTTGCTTACGAACTGACCTATGGTCTGGTAAAAAAAGCGTACAAGCTGTAAGGAGAAGACGGGAATGGGCAATCCGGATTCAAGAGCATCGCGCAAGCTCGGCAACGTGCGCTGGACCATCTGCGCTATGCTCTTCGCTGCCACCACGATCAATTATATGGATCGTCAGGTTCTGGCGCTTCTCAAGCCCACCCTCATGCAATCCGTTGCCCATCACGGCATTGGCCTCACCGAAGAAAGTTATGGGACTGTCATAGCCTTCTTTACCCTCTTCTACGCTCTCGGCCAGCTCGGCGCGGGACGCCTGGTTGATCTGATCGGAACGCGCGTCGGCTATATGGTCATTATGGCTCTCTGGAGCCTCTCCGCCATGGGCCATGCGCTGGTCAACTCGGTGCTCCAGTTAGGCATCGCCCGCTCCTGCCTCGGGATAGGCGAATCGGGAAACTTCCCCGCCGCCAACAAAACAAATGCCGAGTGGTTTCCGCAGAAAGAACGTTCGTTGTCTTTCGGCCTCTTCAACTGCGGCGCCAATGTCGGCGTGATCCTGGCCACCCTGCTTGTACCGGTCGCAGTCCATAGCTTTGGTTGGCACGCCGCCTTTCTGATTACCGGATTTTTCTCGGCCTCATGGATACTTCTCTGGTTCCTCAAATACCACAAGCCTGCTGAACATCCGGCGCTCTCTGCCGCCGAGCTAGACTACATCAATCAGGATCCCCTGGAAAAGCCTTGCGCATCCACGCCTTGGGTTAAGCTGTTCGGCATCCGCCAGACTTGGGCCTATGCCATTCCCAAGTTTCTCACCGATCCTATCTGGTGGTTCTATCTCTATTGGCTGCCCGGATATTTCAGCGATAAATTCCATCTGAGCCTTGTGGGTTTGGGATTGCCTATCCTGGTCGTTTACAATGCCTCCGCCATCGGCAGCATTTATGGAGGATATCTTCCCGCCACATTCATTCGCGCGGGATTTTCGGCAGAGCGCGCAAGGATGGTAGCTATGCTTCTCTGCGCACTACTGGTAACTCCTGTCTTCTTTATCAACTATCTTCATGCGGGCGGTTTCGGAAAATGGGTGGCTATCGGTTTGCTCAGCATGGCTGCGGCCGCGCACCAAGGCTGGTCGGCTAACCTCTTCACCACCGCGTCCGATATGTTCCCCCGCGGCGCCGTGGGTTCGGTAACCGGCATCGGCACCATGACCGGGGCTGCCGGCGGCTTTCTTTTTGCCAAATATATCGGCCACATCCTGCAACTCTCCCATGGAGACTATTCGATCCTCTTCATTATTGCCGCCAGCGTCTATCTTCTCTCGCTGCTCATCGCCGTCTCGCTCGCGCCCGGAATGAAAAAAGTGGAGTTATCCGCATGAGCCTCTATTGCGCAATCGGAAGCGTCGATACTGTCCTGGCTCCAGACCAATTGAACGGCCTGTTGGTGGAGTGTCTTGATAAACTGGGGCCGCGCGGCAAAGTCCTTGCCGTTCCGCCCGATCAAACTCGCGCTCACTCCCGTGCCGGCGATCTGACTCGCTATGCAAGCCAGTATTATGGCAACCATCTCAAGGCTGTCTTGCCTGCGCTGGGAACTCATGTGCCGATGAACCCAAGGCAGATCGCGGCAATGTACGGCGATATGCCTCTCGATCTCTTCAAAGTTCATGACTGGCGTACCGGCATCGAGACGATGGGAGAAGTTCCCGCCGAGTTTATCCGCGAACAGTCGGAAGGCAAGCTGAGTTATACTTGGCCGGCCCAGGTGAACAAACTCATCTCCCGGGGCGGCTTTGATCTTATCCTCTCCATCGGCCAGGTCGTGCCCCATGAAGTCATCGGCATGGCTAACTACAACAAGAACATCGTCGTCGGCGCGGGCGGACGCGACGGCATCAATCGCAGCCACTATCTGGGCGCCGTCTACGGCATGGAACGTATCCTCGGCCGCGCGGATAATCCTGTTCGCCGCGTCTTCAATTACGCCTCTGACCACTTCCTCAAGCATCTGCCCATCGTCTATGTGCTGACCGTGGTGGGGCGCTGTGCGGACGGATCACTGGCGGTTCGCGGGCTCTACATCGGCGATGACATAGAGTGCTTTAACCAGGCCGCTGAACTTAGCCTGAAAGTTAATTTTGAAATCGTGGATGAACCTATCAAGAAAGCTGTCGTCTATCTGAATCCAGAAGAGTTTCACTCCACATGGCTGGGGAACAAGGCCATCTATCGCACCCGCATGGCTCTTGCCAACGATGCGGAACTTGTTATTCTTGCGCCGGGCGTCAAAGAATTCGGAGAGGATAAAACCATCGACAGGCTGATCCGCAAATACGGTTATCGCGGCACTCCCGCAACGCTCAATGCGGTCAGAGAAAATGCTGAGTTGGCCAACGACTTAAGTGCCGCGGCGCACTTGATTCATGGTTCTTCGGAAGGACGTTTCAAGATCATCTGGTGCCCCGGATACCTCAGCAAGGATGAGGTCGAGGGCGTAAGCTTCAATTATGGGGATTTGAGCCGCATGCTCATCCGTTACAACCCGGAGAAGCTCAATCTTGGCGTGAATCAGGTCGATGGAGAAGAGATATTCTTCATCTCGAATCCGGGATTGGGACTGTGGGCGCATCGCAGCCGGCTGTAAATTTGAGTTATCTTGGAGGATTTGATGTTGAAACTTGCAAAGTATTCCGTCGGAACAGGAGACCGGTTCGCACACCAGGCAAAAGCGCAGCTAAAAGCCTGCATTCAGACGCTTGAAGCCGGCACTGAAGTCATTCCGGTCTGGAATAAATCGAACCGCGAACATACTATCATCGGCTCCGAGCCTTCCTCGGCACGCGCCGCCGCCGATGCCGCCGTCCAAGCTCTCGGCTGGAAATTGCCGTACTTCTGCGACGCCGATCACATCACATTGCACACTGTTGGCCGCTTTCTGGGCGCGTGCGACTTTTACACTCACGACGTTGCCGACTTTATCGGCCAGCATGCGCCTGCCGTTGAAATCGATCATTTCGTGGAAAAACATAAAGATCTTGTCGGGCGCATCCAACTCGAAGGGGTCAGCGACAGCTTTGAGATTACTACTGAAATTCTCCGCCAGACCGCACAGAAGTACCTGACCGCCGTAAAGAATGCCGGTGAAATCTACCGCACCATCGTCGCCGCCAAGGGCGTAGGAAACTTCATCTCCGAGGTTTCCATGGATGAAACCGATATCGCGCAGACTCCGGTCGAGCTGCTCATCATTCTCGCGGCTATCGCCGATGAAGGCATTCCCGTACAAACCATTGCGCCCAAGTTCAGCGGTCGTTTCAACAAGGGAGTGGACTACGTCGGCAGCGTTGCGCAATTCGAGAGCGAGTTTGTTCTGGATGTGGCAGCCATAGCCTACGCCGTAAAGCATTTTGGATTACCTGATAATCTCAAGCTGAGCGTGCATTCCGGCAGCGATAAGTTTTCTATTTATCCTGCGATTCATTCGACCATGAAGCGATTTGACACCGGTGTTCACCTCAAAACAGCCGGCACAACCTGGCTTGAAGAGTTGATCGGACTGGCTGAAGCCGGCGGCGATGCGCTCACGCTCGCTAAGGAAGTTTATGCCTTGGCCTTTGCGCACAGCAAAGAGTTATGTGCGCCCTACGCCACGGTCATCGACATCGACCCAAACAAACTGCCCTCACCCGCCGAGGTAAAAACCTGGACATCCGAACAGTACACTTCCGCCCTCCGTCATATCCGCGAAGCAGCGGCATACAACAGCAGTCTGCGCCAGTTGCTGCACGTCGGATTCAAAGTCGCGGCCAAGATGGGAAGACGCTATCTCGATCTGCTCGATGCCAATGAAGCCGTGATTGCGAAAAACGTCACCGAAAACCTTTTCGACCGGCATATTGCTCCTGTTTTTCTCGGACGCAATGCTTGAATTTTGTAACCTCTCAAAACTTCTGCGCAAAACATCAAAAGGAGCGAACGAGTTATGAGTCATGGATTGAATATCCGCAAGAATGCGGAGTTGGATTTTCTCTCTCTAGGGGCTTTGGTGCATCGGCTCGATCCGGGTATCATCCCTTTTCGCAAGGCAACCGAATGCCAGATTCACGTCAGCGGCGGCGAGTTCAACGTCGCCGCCAACTTAGCCGATTGCTTTGGCATGAAAACAGCCGTCGCCAGCGCGATGTCTGACTACCCCATCGGAGATCTTATCGCCGAACGCGTGCGCGCCATGGGCGTCAAGCCTATTTACAAGCACTTCAAGCACAACGGCGTGAACGGCCCTAACATGGCTGCCGTCTATAGCGACCGCGGTTTTGGCCTGCGCGCCCCAGTGGTCTTTTATAACCGCTCGAACGAAGCCGCCGCGCAACTCAAGCCTGGCGACTTCGATTGGAAGGCAATCTTTGCCGGCGGCGTAAAGTGGGTTCATAGCGGCGGCATCTTTGCCGCTCTCTCTCCTACAACCGCTCCTCTGGCCGCTGAAATGATGAAGGAAGCCAAAACGGCGGGCGCGATTACCTCCTTTGATCTGAACTTCCGCGAGAAGTTATGGAATATCCATGGCGGCGCCGAAATGGCCGTTGCTACCATCGCCAAAATCGTCGAAAATGTGGATGTTCTGGTGGGCAACGAAGAAGACTTGCAGAAAGGCCTCGGCATTCCAGGACCGGAAGTCGCGGCTAAATCAAAGCTCGATCCAACGGTATTCTTCGGCATGATCGGCCAGGTCATCAAGAAGCATCCCAAAGTGAAGGTTGTGGCCACCACTCTGCGCGAGGTGCATTCCACCAATCACCATAGCTGGAGCGCGGTTGCCTGGGTGGACGGTAAAACCCACATCGCTCCCACGGCTGAGTTAGAAGTTATCGATCGCGTGGGTGGCGGAGACGGCTTCGCGGCCGGCTTCATCTACGGCCTGCTAAACGGCGAATCACCCGATGAAGCTATCAAGCTGGGATGGGCGCATGGCGCGCTGTTGACGACCTTCCCCGGCGATACAACCATGGCCACTGTAGATCAGGTGCGGGCCTTTGCCAAGGGCGGATCGGCGCGTATTCAACGATAACTCAGGTCATTCATCGAATTGTTGAGAGGAGAAATATGGAAAGCAAAAAAAGCGTTAATAGTTCCTTTGATCTGGCACAACTTGCAAGGATGTATGACTTCAGCGGGAAAACAGTGGCCATCACTGGTGGCACTGGAATCTTGGGCGGCGAGATTGCTGGCGCGCTGGCCGGTTGCGGAGCGCAAGTCGCTATCCTCGGTAGAAATGAGGAGGCCGGCAAGGCGCTGATAGAGCGCTTGGGAGAGCGCGGCAAACAACTCTCTTTTTTCAATTTCAACGCGCTTGACCGAGAGGGCGTCTTTCAGACGGCTCAGGATGTACTCAAGAGATTGGGCAAGCTGGATTGTCTCATCAACGGCGCGGGAGGCAATAATCCGCGGGCCACAACGAGCGCTCAGACGCCCTTCTTCGACCTTCCTGCCGGCGCATTGCGCGAGGTCTTGGACCTGAATGTGCTAGGTACGATTCTGCCCTGCCAGGCCTTCGGGAAAATTATGGCGGAACAGGGCTATGGAACAATCCTGAATATCTCCTCCATGAACGCGTTTCGACCTTTGACTCGCATTGCTGCGTATTCCGCGTCAAAAGCCGCTGTAAGTAACTTCACACAATGGCTGGCGGTTCACATGGCACAAGAATACTCGCCGAAGATCCGCGTCAATGCCATCGCGCCTGGATTTTTCCTGACCAACCAAAACCGCTTTTTATTGACCGACAAGGAAACGGGCGAATGGACCGCGCGGGGCAAGGCCATCGTCGGGCACACGCCGATGGGACGTCTTGGAGATTCTAGAGATTTGTTCGGATGCGTGCTGTGGCTGCTCTCGCCCGCTTCGGAATTTGTGACCGGCGTGGTAATTCCGGTTGATGGCGGTTTTTCCGCCTTCAGCGGTGTGTAAGTCAGCAGAAACATAGGCCAGCAGAAGATGCCGCGCAGGTTGGCGCGGCATCTTCTGCCTGATTCAAATTCTAGACTTATACGCAGAATCTAGCTCCGGTCCACCTCATTTCAACTTAACTTTCGCTCCGGCAAGTTTCATGATTGTTTCTCCCGATTCTGCCTGCACTGATACATCTCGGCCAGTTACCTCGGCATTAAAAATAACCATTCCTGTCTTGGCGCTGATCTTCACATTACGCAGAACCACACCTTTGACTGGCGCTTCCGGAAGACCCGCAATCGCTCCTGCCGATTGACTCCCCGTGGCAACAACATTTTCCACAACAATGTCATGGAAGTGAGGCGTAAGTCCAGTTATAGGCTGAGCGGCTTCCCCGTCAGGCGGAAAAACCTTTGGATAATACTCACTGATAATGAGGGCATTCGTTACATCCTTCATATGTATATTGCGAAAAATCAGATGACTGACATCATTTCCGCGATCGCGATTTGCCTTCACGCGAATTCCATTATCGGTTCCTTCAAAGTGAATGCGTTCAGCACGGATATTCTGAGCACCGCCAGAAATCTCGCTTCCAATAGACAAGCCATGTCCATGCAAGAACGTGCAATCCATGATCGAAATATCACGGCTCGGTGCATCCGGCCCTGGAGAATTGATTGCACCCGATTTGATCGCAATATCATCGTCGCCTACGTCGGCTAACACATGATCGATTACTACATGCGTAGACGAAAATGGATCAATCGCATCTGTGTTGGGTGAATGAGCGGGCGCAAGAATTTTCACATTCCGAATCTCCACATCATCCGAGTAATATGGAACCAACTGCCACATCGGCGAGTTCTGAATGGTAACTCCATTCACGCGAACATGCTTACAATGGTCAAAGACTACCAGTCTCGGTCGGGGATGATCCGAACCAAGAATGCCGGAGTTTTTTATGCTTTTCGCCATCTGCCACCAACTCTCGCCATTGCCGTCTATAACTCCTTCGCCAATGATCGAGACATTGGTGGCGTCCGTTGCGCTCACCAATGATTGAAGCCCAGGTGCGCGAAACTCGGTCTTGGCAGGATAGTCCGCCTGATTGGCAGAGCCGAGCAGCGTCGCGCCTTCGTCAAGCTGCAAAGTAATGTTACTCTTAAGCATGATCGGCGCGCTCAGATATGTTCCAGCAACCAATCTGACCGTACCGCCTCCTTTCTGCGCGCAACTGTCTATCGCCGCCTGAATCGCTTTCGTATCCATGGCCAAACCATCGCCTTTGGCACCGAAAGTGCGCGGGGCGCAATTGGCGGACGCGCCAAACGAATTTGCCGAAACCGCAGAAAAAATTGCCGCCATCAGCAACTGATTCAGCAAACATTGGATCGTAATCTTCTTTCGCATCACAGGTTACCTCTCGCAATCAAATGTTTTTCTTAACAGTTCACTGAGATTGAATAGCCATCCGTTATCGGCTCTTCCATTTCTTCGAAAGCGCGGCAAGTTTATCATTCATCGTGACTGGCGCGGGCGCAGGCCTCGCTGCGGGACGCGCGGCCCTCTCCGTCAATTGCTTGATGGAAAGTGCGATTCGCTTGGCTTTTGTATCCACGCTCAGCACTTTGACTTTGACGATCTGCCCCGTTTTGACCGCCTCGGAAGGCTCTTTGATAAAACGGTTGGATAACTCGCTGATATGCACCAGGCCATCCTGATGCACGCCTATATCCACAAAAGCTCCGAACTTGGTCACGTTCGTGACAACGCCTTCGAGCACCATGCCGGGTTGAACATCGGCTAGTTCCCGAACCTCTTCGCGGAAGCTGGGCGCCACGAACTTTTCACGCGGGTCGCGCCCCGGCTTGCGCAACTCCTCCAAAATGTCATTCAGCGTGTAGGAGCCTGCCGAGAGCTGGCTGCGGTCAACTTGTTCGAGTAGCTTAGGCTGTTGAATGATCTCTTTCACCGACGTCTTCAGCGAAAGAGCAATTTGTTCAACGACCGGATAAGACTCCGGATGAACAGCCGTCCCATCCAATGGGTTTTCCCCATCGCGAATGCGCAGAAAGCCGGCCGCTTGCTCATAAGTCTTGGGGCCGATGCCGGCAACCTCCAGCACCTGCGCGCGCGAGCGGAAGCTGCCCTTTTCATTGCGATAACTCACAATGTTCATCGCGGCGCGCTCGGTGATTCCGGCGACAAAGCGCAGCAAAGTCCAGGAAGAAGTATTCAAGTCCACGCCAACCTTGTTGACGCAGCTTTCAATCACGGTTTCCAGCGACTCCTGCAACTGGCGCTGATCAACGTCGTGCTGATACTGACCCACGCCGATGGACTTGGGATCGACCTTAACTAACTCGGAGAGCGGATCCTGCAGACGCCGAGCTATCGAAACGGCTCCCCGTACCGTCAGATCAAGATCGGGAAACTCCTGCCGCGCCACAGCAGAAGCCGAATACACGCTGGCTCCTGACTCACTGACCGTCACGGAGAAGATTCCGTCTAACTTATGATCCCGAAGAAACTCGCGGACAAATGCATCCGTTTCGCGCGAGGCGGTTCCATTGCCGATGGCGATGGCGCGGACATTGTGCTGGCGCAAGAGCGCCTCCAGCTTGGGCGCGGCTTCAGCGTTTCCGTGCTTGGAGGTGTGAAGGTATAAAACGTCATGAGCCAATAACTTTCCGGTTCCATCCACAACTGCAATTTTGCAGCCCGTGCGAAGGCCTGGATCAATACCCAGAACGGAGATCGGACCAGCCGGAGGAGCCAACAGCAAGTTATAAAGATTGTCGCGAAAGACTCTAATAGCTTCCGTATCCGAGCGCTTCTTCAGTTCCAGACGAATCTCTCCTTGAATCGAGGAGTTAAGCAGGCGCTTCCATGCATCGTCGATCGATAACTCCAACTGCCGCGTCCAATCGCCCTGCTGGCGCATAACATGCTTTTGAATAATTGAAACGGCTTGCTCGGAAAGAATTTCCAGAAGAAAGTACAGAACATTTTCGCTTTCTCCGCGGCGAATCGCCAACATGCGGTGCGACGGTATCGTCTTCGCCGGTTCGCTGTACTCGTAATACATCTTGAATTTTTCCTGCTCATCTACGGCATCTGTCGCCTTGCGGCTGACGACCATGCCTTCATCGAAAACTAACTGACGCAAGGCCTTGCGCAAATCGGGGTCCTCGCTAATCCACTCGGCGACGATGTGGCGCGCGCCTTCCAGAGCTTCATCCGCGGTAGCCACGCCTAACTCGGCATTCACGAATGTTGCGGAATATTTCTCCAGAGGAAGCTCGGATGGCTGTTGCTGCCAAAGATATAGCGCCAGCGGTTCAAGACCTTTTTCCCGCGCGATGGTAGCTTTTGTGCGGCGCTTGGGCTTGTAGGGAATATACAGATCCTCTAACTCGCTTTTATCAAGGGCAGCTTCGATCCGCGCCTTGAGTTCGTCCGTTAGCTTGCCCTGTTCTGCTATAGAAGCCAGAATAGTCTCGCGGCGGTCAACGAGATCGCGGAAGTAAGCCAACTTCTCTTCGCAGGCGAGAATCTGCACCTCATCCAGATTCCCGGTGGCCTCTTTGCGATAGCGCGCGATAAACGGCACTGTGCCGCCATCGTCCAACAGTTCGATCACCGCAGTCAAGCCGCGCAAAGGGATATTCAGCGTTTGCGCAACGTGGAGAAGAATTTCGGAGGGAAGATTTTTGAGTTCTTTCATAAGCAGTCTCTTCTCATGGTAAATGCTGCCAGGGAAGAATTGGAACAAAGCGCTGTGCAAAACGCGCTGGCCGAAATAGAACCTATCCATGCGCGTTCGCGTAGAATAGAGCCCATTTCGGCCAGTGTATCAACAACCAAACCCAAACAGTTTGTCTTTACGCTAATTCGATCTTCAGTGTAATCGCCACATCCGAGATCTTTTCCGCCGGCATCTCGACCTTTAAGCTGGCTTCGTCCTGCTTCCACTGGAGATCGCCCTTGCAGCCCAGTAACTCCACCTTCTGAATCCTGCCTGGATTCTGTGGACTGGCAAGGCCCAGCGCGCTGATATTCGCTTGCTTTTCCGGCCACCCCATCACAAATGCGTAAAGAGTGCTGCCTTTCGTGGTGAAACGCACATCGTCTGCAGTAAGATCCTTCTTCTGGTCTTCGTTGAAGTTTCCGGTCTTGATTTCGGTTTTGGTGGAGGGGCCTTCTCCGTAGATCTTCCACGGGCGCGTGGCATAGATGCCCTCGCTGTTGACCTCCATCCACTTGGTAATTCCATCGAGGACGACTAACTCCTCATAATCCAATTCACCCGAGTTAGGAAGAGGTAAATTCAGCAGCAGATTGCCGTTTTTGCTCACAATATCCGCGAGTAAATCAATCACCTTTTTCGCCGGCTTATATTGCTGTCCGCGCATGTAATGCCATTGCCCGATGCAGGTATCGGTCTGCCAGGGATTCTTGGCGATGCCGTCGATGACGCCACGCTCATGATCCAGCAGGCAGGTGCCGATCGCGCAGTCCGTAGCCTCCTTGCTGAAATAGACCGCCTCGTTGACGCCGCTATGCATGCGCGCACTGACGTTGTAAAGATGAGAGACCATCTTCAGCCCATAATCCTCAAAGGGAAGGTGACCGTCGGAATAAATCAGGTCGGGCTGATACTTATCGATAAGATCGGTCATGCGATCCAGATAATGCTTCTTCCATGACTCGGGAATTCCATCGTCACTCCAGCCGAAATCAGCAGGGCCACTGAAGCGGGCGCAATCTGCGTCATGATACAAATCCGCATACTGAGGATCGACGCCATCGTAGGGAATTCCGGCCAGCGGACCGGTCCGGTCGGCGCCATGGCTCACGGCAAACCACTTATAACTGATCCAAAGATGCTCGCTCACTCCAAAGCGCAATCCATGCTTCCGCGCGGCTTCCCGCCATAGACCGACAACATCCTTCTTCGGCCCCATCTTCACGGCATTCCAGCGTGTATATTTCGAATCCCACAAATCAAAATTATCGTGGTGAACGCCCATGCTGAAAAAATACTTGGCGCCCGCCTTCTTGTAGAGGCTCATCAGATGATCCGGATCCCACTTAGCAGCCTTCCAGTTATCCACCAGATCCTTGTAGCCGACCTTGGAGGGATGGCCATAGGTCTCCGCATGATAGCGATACTGGTCCGTTCCCTGGATGTACATATTGCGGGCATACCAGTCGCCATTTTCGATGGCTGATTGCGGACCCCAGTGCGACCAGATGCCAAACTTTGCATCGCGAAACCACTCAGGAATTCGATAGCCTTGCAAGGACGATCTGGTTCCCAGAAACGAATCGCCTTGCGCGGCCTGGGCCATGGCGAATTGTGAAAGTGCAAGGGCGGAACACACTCCACCCACTGATTTAAGCAACTCACGCCTGTTCAGCGTCATGTGAAGACTCTCCTCTTCCTATTGCAATTCCCCACCTTGCGCCAACAGCCGTAAAAGCGCATTAACCTCGTACGGACACTCCGGAAAAGGTTAGTACTGCGAGCCCTGGAATGGGCTGACCGAACCGCCGGGCCGGCTCGAAGCGGCTCCACAGCAGCATATTTTCCACCTCAGCGCGGGTCGTCGCGTCGGTTGGACCGGAGATGATGCGGTAATCATAGACTTGACCTGATCCGTTGACGTAGGCCTCGATCACCACTGGGCTGGAGACAGCGTCTATCTGATTTTGGCCCACCACGCCGGACAGATACAGGAATCGTGGCGCAGTTACATTTCCAATCGGCTCGTCGGCGGAGGCCTGAGCCTTCTCCGGGTGGGTCAGCATACTCACCAACACAACCACCGTGCCCAACAGTAGCACTGCGGAGGCAAAGCCTGCCGCGCCTTGCTGCAAAAATGGCCCCACCGTATTTCTCCAAGTCAGAGAAAAGGCTTGGAAGGCACTCCGCCCGCGGCGGGCGCGCTCATGGCTGATGGCCACCCGAATGCGCAGCAGCAAATCTTTTGGCTCTGGCACCGGACCCAGCAAAGACAGCGAGGACTGCACATCAGCAAGCGACTTCCATTCGCCGGCGCAGTCACGGCAAACCTCCAGATGAGCGGAAAGTTCATGCATCTCGCGCCCGCTCAGGCGGCCGTCCAAATACTCGGTAAACTTCGTCTGTATTGCATCGCAGCCGTTCATCGCGCCTCCTCTCGAAAAGGTATATCGAATGCCGGACAAACCGGGCAAGCTGAACTAGCTGAAGAAAAAACCTTTTGTGCCGGGGCCATCAGAATCGCTTTCAAAGCGGCGCGTCCGCGCACCAGCCGCGACTTGACCGTTCCCAGATTCACACCCTGCATCTCCGCCACGTCCTCGTAGATAAAACCCTCAATGTCGCGCAAGATCAGTGTGCTGCGGTATGGCTCCGGCACCTGGCTTAACGCCGTCTCAACCCGCGCTCGGTTCTCTTCCCGCGCCGCCAGTTCGTAGGGCGACTCAGTTGGATCCTCCAGCATCTCTTTCAGCAGAACCGGCTGCCCATTTTCGCTTTCCACCATCTCCTGCTCGATGGGGATCTCCGACTGCCTGTGACGCGCCCACCAGCGCCGCTGATTCGAGGCCTCGCGCAGGGCAATACGATAGATCCATGTCCGCAGCGACGATTCCCCATGAAAGCTGCCCACTCCCCGGAAGATCTTCACAAAAACCTCTTGAGTCAGATCAGCAGCCTCACCGCGGTCCTGCACGGTTCGCGCCAGCAGCGAGAAGATCGGTTGATGATAGCGCGCAATCAGCCACGCAAATGCCTCCTCTGAGCCAGCCTGAAGTTCCGCGATCAGCGCTGCTTCTTCGGATTGAAACGCCAGCGTGCTGGCATAATTGCCCATGGTGAGGTCCGCCTGCCTATCAGAATCATCCCACCCAGCCCCATTAAAGTGCAACTCGGCTTTCGCCAAATCTGGACCGGAAAACTCCGGTTTCCCTTGCAACGGCTAAGAGTACGCCGATGAAAATCCATTGCATCTTTTGAGTTCGCGGGAGACGGACACCGGCATCGAAGCCCAGTGCCGCACGCACTCTATTCTCTTAGACACCGCCCGCCCCTCCAGTGTTCCCGGTCACGCAAGTTTTTTCCTCTCGCCGAGGCAAATTTTGAGCGCGGTGTAAACCGGGAGTTCCACGCATCAGCCAGCCAGGAGGCCTGCGCTACCTTCTTGTTGTTACTGCACTCATTTCCCAACTTCTCTGGCATCCAACGCGCCGGAATCCCCTCCTCGCTACTTTTTGTCCAGCCGGAAGGCGGCGGCTTGAAAATCTCCGCGGAAGTTCTCGTCCATCTCCAGGCCGTGATTCATCCACCATGCGCCGCTGGCTACCGCGGGCGTGCCGTTGCGTGGCTTGCCCTCGATGGGGCTGAGCGCGTAGTTGGCCGCCGGGTCCAGGCCCTTCAGCTTGAGCAGGGGGAACAAGCGGCCCTGCTGGGTGGAGGCTATGAAGGCGAAGACCACCGACTGGCTTTTGTCCGCGTTGACGGTTTGCGTGGCGGAGAACTCGCTGCCGTTGCGCGGCGAGATCAGCCGGTAGAGGTCGCCCTGCACAATCGTCGGCTGCACCTGTCGATAGGCGGCGATCAGCCGCTTGGCCAGCGCGAACTCCTCCGGCGACCAGGCGGTGATATTCGCGCCGATGCCCAGCGAACCTTGCATCGAACTGAGCATCCGGTAAGAGAGCGAAGTCGAGCGCCGGTTCAGCCAGTGAGGCGTGTCGGTGACCCAGGCCATCATGATCTGCGGCGTGTAGGCGTAGGTAAAGCCGTCCTGCTGCGTCAGCCGGTCGAAGGGGTCGGTGTTGTCCGAGGGCCAAACCTCGTCCGTATAACGCAAAATCCCCAGATCCACGCGCCCGCCGCCGCCGGAGCAGGATTCAATCTCCACGTTCGGATGCTTCTGGCGCAGCTCGGCCAGGATCGCATAGAGATTGCGCGTGAACTCGACGTAGACCCGCTTCTGCTCGGCGGCGGGAAGCTGCTCCCAGCCCGGTTCGCTCCAGTTGCGGTTGTAATCCCACTTGAGGAAGGCGATCTCGTTTTCATTCAGCAGCTTGTCGAGGAATCCGAAGACGTACGCGCGGACATCGGGCCTGGCCAGATTCAGCACAAGCTGATTGCGGCCCTCGGAGCGCGGGCGTCCGGGAAAGTTCAGCACCCAGTCAGGATGCGCGCGATAAAGATCGGAGTCAGGGTTGACCATCTCCGGCTCGACCCATAGGCCGAAATCCATCCCCAGCGCATGAACCCGGTCAATCAGCGGTTTCAGACCGTGAGGAAACTTCTCTGGATTGACGTACCAGTCGCCCAGGCCGGCGTGGTCGTCCTTGCGCTGGCCGAACCAGCCGTCGTCCATCACAAAGCGGCTGACGCCCAGCGCGGCGGCCTTCTCCGCCAGTGCCATCTGGCCGGCCTCGTTGACCTTCATCTCAGTGGCTTCCCAGGAGTTGTAGATTACCGGGCGGGGCTTGGGCAGCGGCTGCCCTGCCGTGGCCGCCGTGCGGGGCAGGATGCGCGTCAGCTCATAGCGATGCAGCAGCCGCGAGGCGCCGCCCAGGCCGTTCGGCGAGTAGCCGCCATAAAAGACCGGCGTCTCCAGCTTCTCGCCGTGGTGCAGAACGTACCCGAAGTCGAAGGGGTTGAAGCCGCCGGTCACCCGCACCTGGTCCAGCGGGTCTTGCTCGACGGTGATCCGCCACGATCCGCTCCAGCCCAGCGCGCCAAACCAGACCTCGCCGTGCTCCTCGCTCGCCTCCCCGGCCTGAATGGCGAACCAGGGATTAGCCTGATGGCCGGTCGAACCGCGGCGGCTCTCCAGCACGCGCTCACCGGGCGCCAGCGGCTCCTGCGTCAGATTCCACTCGCCCGCCCAGCGCCCGGTCAGGTAATTCAGCGTATAGTGCGCCGGGGGCAGCGCCCACGCGGCGGCGGCGGCCTGCTCCACGGCCACCGGCTGGGCTTCGCGGTTTTCAATCGTCGCCGAACGCGCCAGAATCCCGCTCTCCGGGTCGATAGAGTAATGCAGCGTAACGTAAATTTCGCGGGAAATGTCTTTGAGCAGCACGTCAAAGCCGTTGGCCACGGCGGTGTGGCTCTGATAGTGGAGCACCAGATCGCGGTTGCCGTCGGCGAAGGAAACCTTCAGCGCCGGCTCGATAAACAGCCCCGCGCCCCAGCCCGCATACTCCTGCGGCGTGGTGGTGTAGGAGGAATTGAACGAGGCCCACTCCGGCAGCGGCGCAGTTGGCGGAAAGCTGTCCGTCGCGCCCAGCCTGCCGCCCCAGTACAACTGCTGCAACTCTCCGCGCGGATTCACGCCAAAAACGTAAGAGACGCCGCCGCCGTCCAGCCGGAAGAGCTTCGCCGCTGGATCATAGTGGACGGAAGAGGGTTGCGCCAGCGCGAGAAGCCCCGCCGAGAAAAACAAGAGTGCCGCTGCGAGTTTTCTGAACATCATTTCAACTCCATTTGCGTTCGCCAAATCATATCATCAAGCAAGTATCCTCTGACGGATCCTAAGGCGTTACGGTCAGGGCAATTGTATTTGAACTTCGCCTAACGCTCATCTTTGTCGCGATACTCATGCAGGCGGCTTATCGGAGGGAGCAGGGGCATTTATGCCCCTGAAGCGAGGCTTGGGCAGTCTGGCCTTTAGGCCCGGGGCTGAAGCCATATGGTTTCAGGCGTAAATTCAGGGCATAAATGCCCCTGCTCCCTCCAAATGATTTCAAATGCAATTCCCCTGGCGTTACGGTTGGTACCCACAAAAAGCGCTTCATGCCTACAGCAGTCAGCAATCCCGCGCCGTAGGCGCAGTGGTTATTAGCCCCGCGCTTCAGCGCGGGGTGAGCGCAAACAATAATTTTCCGGAGTCCCGGAGGGACGGCGCAGGATGTTAGAACGCATCATACGTGGCTTTTTTTGTGTTATGAACCTATAAACGGCAGTTGGGAGCGGCCCTGCTCGCCTCGTTCACTTGCAAATACGATGCACAGCCGCCAACTCGCCAACTCGCGATTTCCGCGAAGCGGAAGCTAACTCGCTGCTTTTATTCAACATATTTTCCTTTAGTCCCCCATCGGCGTTTCCGACCCGCCGCGCATGAAACTGTAGCGCCGACCTCCTGGTCGGCTGTGGCGTGGACCTCCTGGTCCACGCTTATTTCTTTGTAGA
>CAYVGW010000021.1:0-39551 GCA_964450895.1 uncultured Occallatibacter sp.
AAAAAGAGCCTTGACAAAGCCGACGCTGTCATACACGGCGCTACAGTTTCATGCGTGGCGGGTCGGCAACGACGGTGGGGGACAGTCAGGTGGTTGAGATGAAGGGCTGCTTTTGGCCCGCGCCGCGCACCTTGACGATGCAAAAGATTCCCAAGGCAGCCGCGTTGAATGCCAATACCATCATGGCGATAAAGGCTGTTCCATACACTCCGCGCAGGCTGGCTGCCAGGCCCGGACCGATGCCATTTCCCAGCGTAACCAGCGCGGAGCTGACCGCGACAACGCGCCCGCCACGGTCCAGGCAGGCCGCCAAACCGAGCTGGTAGATAACCGCGGAGAGGTTGGTAACGGCCTGCACGATGTTGGCCGCTAGATAGACCCAGTGGATGGCGACGGAGCTGATCAGAAGGATGGAGAGCGCATTGACCGCGATGACCATCAGCAGCGAGTTGAAGCGGCCGTAGCGGTTGCCGGCGCAGGCCGCGCCCACCGCGCCAAGCAGAAGCAGCAGCGTGGAAAGGGAGAGGATCAAGCCGATTCTGTGGCTATTGAAGCCGGCCTGACTTCCGTAGACCTCTTCCATGCTCCAGAATGCGCCTTGGCCCAGTTGCGTCAGGAAGATGGCGATTACGGCCAGCAGCGCGGAGAAGGAAAACGGGGCACGCAGGGCCGGGCCAGTGGAGTGCTGACGGGCGGAGTGCGTGGGCAGGCGCAGCAATAATAATGTGCTGCACAGGCAGATCAGCAGCAGGCAGCCATAGGGCGCGCGGTAGCCGAAGCGGTCGATCAGGAAAGGCAGCACGGCCAGCCAGAAGGCGGCATCGAGAATGGCCGTGACGGTCAGAATCGCGATCAGCCGTTCGCGGTCAACGCCGCGCGAGAGTACGCTGGTGGCCTCCGAGCCCACCACGCCGGCTCCGATTCCAGCCAGAAAGCGCGTGGTAAAGAGCGCCGGAAGCGCTGGGGAGACGAGCGAGAACGCCGTGGCCGCAACGGTGAGCAGCGCGCCGGCCAACGCCCACCGGCGCGCCGAGTGGCTGCGAACCCATGCGGAGAGAGAGAGCGTGGTCAGGGCGGAGACGGCCAGTTCCATGCTCAACAGAAGCCCGGCCGCCTTGGGCGAAAAACCGGCATGAACCTGCAGCGTGTCGATCAGCACCGGCATGAGAAACATGCTGGTCATGACGATGAGCTGCGAACCGATCACCGGCAGCAGAATCATTCTGTCCCGTCGATGCGGAAAAATCCTGCTCAGCACCCGCCCACCCATCCGGCAAGCCCGGAACAAGCGCAGCCCCACGGAAGGCCCGGATACGCGCTCAGGATCGCCTCCAGCAAATTCTGCCTGTTAACCGATAATGTAGGTTGCGTTTTCTTGCCTTGTCAATGGAAAAGCACAGGACTAGGATAATATGAGCATGGATCACGTTGTTGTGGAAAAATGGAGCCTGCGATGAAAAATCAGAGAATTGTGATTGCCTTGGCCGGAATCTCGATCTTGGCAGCCTGCGCCCCGGCGCAATCCGGCGATCCGGACGCGGCGGTGCGCATCAATCAGATTCAGGTGATTGGCACGCACAACAGCTACCATGCCGGCTTGCAGCCGGGAATCGCCAAGTTGATGGAGCAGATGAATCCCCAGGCCTTGGCCACCCTCGAGTACGCGCACGCCGGCCTGGCGGCGCAGTTGGATCATGGAATCCGGCAGATCGAGCTGGACATCTTTGCCGACAGCCAGGGCGGCCGCTTTGCTCATCCGAAGGGTCCGGAGATGGTTGCCAAGGCGGGAGTGCTGGCTGATCCGGAGCCATATCCCGATGGCGTGATGCACAAGCCGGGCTTCAAGGTCATGCACATCCAGGACATCGATTTTGTCAGCAATTGCCAGCCGTTTGTCGCCTGTCTGCAAATAGTACGCGCCTGGTCCAAGGCTCATCCGCGGCATCTTCCCATCTATATATTGGTCGAGACCAAGGAGGGGAAGCCGAACGCGGAGCTGCCCTGGACGGAGACCGAGCCTTACAACTCGTCTGCTTTCGACGCGCTGGACGCGGAGATCCGCTCCGTCTTTCCGGCCAATGCGATGATTGTTCCAGACCAGGTGCGCGGCCATCACCACACGCTGGAGGAGGCGGTGCGCAAGGACGGATGGCCTACCCTCAAGCGGGCGCGCGGCAAGGTGATTTTTCTGATGGATGTGGCGCGGATCGGTCCTATTTATCTTGAAGGCCACCCTTCTTTGCGCGGACGGGTACTTTTCACCAACGCCACACCTGGCCATCCCGATGCCGCGTTCATCGAGCAGAACGAAGCCAACGCCGCGGCCATCGCAGCGCTGGTTCGCCAGGGGTATCTGGTTCGCGCGCAGGCGGATGCCGACACGGTGGAGGCGCGGACCAACGACACGCGCCGCCGCGACCAGGCTCTGGGCAGCGGGGCGCAGATCGTCAGTACCGATTATCCAGCGTTTGAACCCGCGCGCTGGACCGGCTATTTTGTGTCACTTCCCGCCGGCCCGCCGGCCCGCTGCAACCCAGTGACCGCTCCTGTAACCTGTGTGGATTCAATGCTGGAACCCACCTCACCGCGCTGACCCGCCGCCCTAACTCCGCGCTTTCAGGCCGCCGAAGGCTGCCATGCCCCCCTGCGTTCCGCGCGAGAAGCCGGAATTCCGCGCCGCTGGAAGCCCACAAAAGGACAGAAAATGTGTGGAATTGATCGAGTCACAAACTTTTTACTTGACAAAGGCGAGCGTTGCTCATATTGTGGTTTCAACATTTGAGGCCATACGCCCGGGCGTATTTCTCTTGAGAGGTGTATCGTGCGATTCCGCATTCGCTGTACTATTCCTTGCATCCTGGCTCTGCTTCTCTGCTTGACGGCACCGCAGTTGCTGGCGCAGTCCACGCAATCAACCATCCTCGGCACGGTCAAGGACTCCACGGGGGCAGTGATCCCCGGCGCTGAGGTCGTCGTTACCAACGTTGAAAAAGGGCTGTCCACGACCTATCGGAGCGACGCGGGCGGAAATTTTCAAGCTCTGGAGCTGATTCCTGGAACATACAAAGTGCGAGTGGCCATGAAAGGCTTTGAAACCGAGCAGATCGATGGACTCCAACTCACTGCCCGCCAGCAACTCAGGGTAGATGCGAGTCTGAAAGTCGGCGCCGCCAAGCAAGAGGTTACCGTCACGGCGGACACGGTGGGCGCAATCGAGACAGAAACGGCCTCCATTGCCGCCTCCCTCAATGCGGAAAATGTCTCGAATCTGCCGGTAAACTACTACGGCAGCGGCGGCACCAGCCCGGTGAATGCGTTACAGGCGCTTCCCGGCGTGCAATCCGATACGGCCTCCGGCACTTCTTCGCCAAATGCGAATGGGACGCCGAACACCAGCTTTTCGGTGCAAGGCGGACTGCCCTCCCAGACAGAAGCATCCGTGGACGGCATCTCGACGCAGAATGTCAGAAGCAACACGCCGCTGGTTGACGCCTTTCCGTCTGCTGAATCCATCGCGGAGATTCGCGTGGATGGCGTGAACAACAATGCGGAATTTGGTCAAGCGGGCGAGATCACGACCATCTCCAAGAGCGGATCGAACCAGTTCCACGGCTCGGTATTCTGGCATTTTCAGAATAGCGCCCTTGATGCGACCGGCTTTGGTCAGATATCCAAGCCTCAGAAAAACGGCAACGACATGGGCGTGAGTGCGGGAGGCCCGATCCGCCGCGAAAAAACCTTCTTTTTTGGCACCTATGAAGGATTCATCTTTCCCAAACAGTCGACGATTCGGGATATGGTTCCCACGGCAAAGATGCTAGCTGGCGATTTCAGCGAGGAATTTCCTGATTACCCGCTTCTCAATCCCGCCACCGAGGCCTGTTACTTTACGACGGGCAACCCCCTTTGCGGCGCGTCATGGTTAAGCCCTTTCAACAAGATCACTAACATCAACGCCTCGGCAAAGCCATTTCTTCCGCTATTCCCGGCAGGCGGAGCGAATTACGGAGGCAGCCCGGCTGCCGCGCCCTATGCCACCATTGCGGACGCCGAAGCCGGCGCGGGTTACAACTACGTTCAAAACCGCGCTTCCGATTACAACTCAAAACAATTCGACGCCCGCATCGATCAGCGCTTTAGCCCCAAAATGCTGGCCTTTGCACGGTTCACCTTTAAGGACCTAACTCTTCTGGAACCGCAGGATTTGAACATTGCTTCAGTTACGCAGTTCGACAATTATCGAATCCTAGCCAGTTCCTTGATTTATAACTTCACGCCCAACCTGCTGAATGAATTCCGCTTTGGATTGACATCGGAAGAAAACGGCTTGCGTAACACACTGGATGGAGCGCCCTACACTACCGCAGCGGGCTTCAGCGCGGTCTCGTCCAGCATCCCCGTCAACTCCACGACGGGGACGGAGGTATACTTTACCGGCGATCTCACCTCGCTTCTTGCCGGTAACATCAATCAAACAACCCAGAGTCACCTCTATCAATTCAATGACGATCTGACCTGGATCAAAGGCCTCCACACGATCAAGCTGGGCGGAGACATTCGCTCCCTCCAATTTGTATCCACGCTGGGAAGTAACGGGCTGAACACGGCGGAAGTCTTTCCGTTTTACGGCTTGTATACCAGCGGCTATCAAGGCGCATTTCTCGGAACATCCTTGACCAGCACCGCCTATCAGTTTGCCGACTTCCTGACCGGCGCGCCGGTGGAGACCAAGTACTTTTCGCTGGTTCCGAAGGATGAAGGCGCAACAGTGTATTATGCGGCCTTCGCGCAGGATCAGTGGAGGGTAACTTCCAAGTTGACATTCTCCTTTGGCGTGCGCTATGAATACGATCCCGCCATGCACGACACGACCGGAACCATCGGCAACTTCGATCCCAGCGTTGCCACCACGGGCACCGTAATTTACCCCGCCGGGTACGAGAATATGCTGGATGCCGCGTATCTGGCACAGTTCGACGCATGCGGATACGGTCCTGATGCGACGACTTATGCGGCTTGCACGCCGGTGAAGTCCAGCAGTCAAGCCGGCCTTCCCAGCGGCCTGCGCAATGCGCAGAAGGACCGTATCCTGCCGCGCGCAGGCTTGGCATGGCGTCCCTTCAACGACGATCGTACAGCCGTCCGCACCGGCTTTGGCATCTATAACGCAACCTTGCTCGGCGATAGCTTCTTCGCCATGACGGATACCTTGCAATCGGCCACCCTCACCTATAACAATTTGCAAGGCGCGCCTTACTATCCGCCGTATCTTTGGCCGCAGACCAGTCCCGGATCGAGTTTGCCCACGCCGCAATATGGCTCTGCCAGCTTTACCTCAGCCAATCAGATCGACTGGAAGAATCCTTACGCCATGCAGTGGAACCTCTCCATCGACCATGAGTTCCGTGGAGATATTGGAACGCGCATCTCTTATATCGGGATGAAGACCGATCATCTGGTTTGGGCGGCCAATGAGAACGATATGACGTATAGCGGCTGTTCTACCTGTTCGACAAATAAGCCGGCCATGTCGCGCCCGAATACGGATCGCCCCTTCCCAAACTGGCAAGCAATCAATGACCGGCTGACCGGCGCCCAGGCTTTCTTCAATGCTCTTCAAGTCGAAGTGAATCATCGCCTCCAGCATGGCCTCACTTACCAGTCGACTTATACATGGTCAAAGAACCTCGCGGATAACCAGGGTACGGGAACCTCAGGATTCGTGGGAGAAAACGGTAACTACGCATCCTATCTTCACAATCTGAAACTGGACTACGGCAATGTTTATGGAACCCGCCGCCAACGCTGGATTACCACCGGTGTGTATGAGATTCCCGTGGGACGCGGACATAGCTTTGGAGCAAGTATGAACCGCGCCGCGGATGCGGTCGCGGGCGGATGGCAGATGAGCGGCATCTTCGTCGTGCAGACCGGTCCGTACATGACAGCGTACATTCCGGGCGGCACGGCAGATCCTTCCGGAACGGGTTCGGGCGTGTTGTACGCCCTCAATCAACGCCCCGATCGCGTGGCTGGAAAGAGCGCTGTTCCAGCCAACCGGAGCAGAACGCAATGGCTCAATCCCGCGGCGTTTGCCTGCCCCAGCAACAGCGCGCCCTATACAATCGCCGGCAATACTTGCGGAGTTGGATTTACATCCAATCCAATCGGTAGATTCGGCAATGAAAGTGTGGGCGATGTTGTAGGACCGGGAACGGTGAATTTATCGGCTGGCCTCAGCAAGCGATTCGATATTACCAGCAATGTGCATCTTCGCGCGGAAGGCACCTTCACCAATCTCTTGAACCATGTCAACCTGAACGATCCGAATCTGAATATCTCCAGTCCGGATTTTGGCATGATAACTTCCAGCCGCGGTTCTGATTTTGGCGGGGCACGCACCGGACAGGTTTCCATGAAACTTGAGTTCTAGCTCCTCTCAACCTTGATCCGGCCCTGAATCCGTGCATTCCGGGCCGGATCTTTTTGCATATAATCTTGACAAGCAGTTTTTCATGGGAGAACCATAAGTTATGGCATCCAAAGTCCAGCATGGCGCAAAACTTCTTGATATTTTGCTGTGCTTCGCAATTATTCCGCTTTCTCTTCCGGCGCAGTCCGCGAAATCCAGCTCGGCGCAAGACTATGTTCACAATGTCTATCCATTTCTCGGCGTGGACTGGGGCGGCAACACCTTTGTCGGCGCGGCCGTGCCTTTCGGCATGGTGAAACTCGGCCCGGATATGGAGAGCTTCGATGGCCGTCCATCCGGCTTCGGCTATCTCAGCGGCGGGCGCATCCTCGGATTCAGCCATCTTCACCTCAGCGGCGCATCCGGCAAATATGGAAATATCCTGGTAGCTCCCGTTACAGGCGCGCTTGACCCCGCGAACATCAAGTCACCGCGCATCGATGAAGTCAATCATCCCGGCTACTACGCGTCCACGCTGACGCAATACAACGTGCGCGCAGAGCTGACCTCGACGCGCCGCGTTGGCTATCATCGCTACACATTTCCCGCTTCCCGCGAGTCGCATCTGACCATCAATCTTGATCATTGCCTGAATAAAGGCATGGATTCCGAGGCGCAGAAATTTCTTGGCGGAAGCGTGCGGATTCTCTCCGATCATGAAGCCGAAGGCGTGGGACGCTACTCCGGCGGATGGAATAAGGGCGGTGAATATAAAGTATATTTCCACATGGTTCTCGATACCCCGGCCAGCAGCACACAGACATGGAGCGAAAATGGTTTCACCACTCATGAAGATATAACTGTCGATGGCGATCATCCCGCCGGCGCGTCGTTCAACTTTCATACACGCCAGGGCCAGGTCATTCAAGCAAAGGTTGCCATTTCATTTATCAGCGCAGAGCAGGCGCGAAAAACTATCAGCGATGAAACTCCGGCGTGGAGCTTCGATGCGGTGCGCAAGGCTTCGGTAGGCGCCTGGAATCAGGCGTTGTCGAAAATCCGACTTCATGGCGAGACGGATTCCAAGCGGATTCAATTTTATACAGCGCTGTATCACACCATGCTGATGCCCTCCGAGCGGACTGGAGAAAATCCCGGCTGGCAATCGTCCGAGCCTTACTATGACGATTACTACACCCTATGGGATACGTTTCGCAGCTCCGGACCGCTGCTGACCCTTATTGCTCCGGAGAGACAGCGCGACCTGATCCGCTCGCTGATCGATATCTATCGCCACGAGGGCTATATGCCCGACGGGCGCAGTGGAAATGTAACAGGACGCACCCAGGGAGGCAGCAATGCCGATGTCGTAATTGCCGACGCCTACGTCAAAGGAGTTACCGGAATTGATTACGCCACGGCCTTCGAGGCGATGCTGAAAGACGCTTCGGTTCCGCCCGCCGATGCGCAGAAAGAAGGGCGCGGCGGAATTCTTGACTATAACTCACGGGGCTATCTTACGCTGGCTGATGAGCGCTCCGGATCGCGCACCGTGGAGTACGCCTACGACGACTTCGCCATCGCGGAGGTTGCCTGCGGACTGAATCGCCGCGCCGAGGCCAAGCTCTTTGCCCAGCGCGCGCATTATTGGGAAAATCTTTGGGACAAGGATCTGACCGTGGAGGGCTTCAAAGGCTTTTTGCGGCCGCGCAACCTGGACGGCAGTTGGGCAGCTCCGAATTATCTCGCGCGCGGCGAATGGCCGGACTTTTTTTACGAGGGCGACTTATGGACGTATTCACTGTACGCGCCGCAGGATGTGCGCAAGCTGATTGCCCTGGCGGGTGGAAATCAGATGTTCGTGTATCGCCTTGATTCGATCTTCTATCGCGAACATTTTGATATTACCAACGAACCTGGATTTCTAATTCCCATGCTTTATCACTGGGCCGGGCGGCCGGATCATGCCGCCGAAGTGATCAATGAACTTCTCGAAAAGTCCTTCACCGATCAGCGCACCGGCATTCCCGGCAACGACGACTCAGGGGCTATGTCGAGCTGGTTCATCTTTAACTCGCTCGGCTTCTATCCCAATGCGGGGCAGGATATTTATCTGATCGGAACGCCGAGTTTTCCCGAGGCGGATATAACTCTCGCATCCGGCAAGACTCTGCGCATCCTTGCCCGCAATATGGACAGCGAGCACATCAATCGCTTCATCCAGTCGGCGACACTGAATGGCGCGGCTCTCAATAACTCGTGGTTCCGTCACAGGCAAATCGAAGATGGCGGAACACTGGTATTCACGATGGGTTCGGCCCCCTCGAAATGGGGAACAACCAACCCTCCGCCTTCCATGTCGGATGCGGTTTCTCCTCTTTGCGCGGCGGCGCAACCCTAGCAGCCAGTGGTGAAAGTTGAAAATCCCGAAGACCTTCCCTCGGGGGCTAAAGCCCGTCATTGTTTTGTGGCATTTGCGGCACGACTGAAGAGGCTGCGGAAAAAGGCCTGAAATTGGGTGGAGACCTCGAAAAACATCCCGCAGGGGCTGAAGCCCATCCTTTATTATCAGCGTCTTGCGGCCCGACTAAAGTCGTGCCCTTATTACAAAACCTGCCTGAATTGAGTTTTTCCGCAGCCTCTGAAGTCGTGCCCTTTCAAAACCTGAGTTTTCCGCAGCCTCTGCACCGTGCCATTTCAAAGCGGGAGATAGCAACACTAGCCTCGCGCTAGAACTTGTACTTCAGCTCCAGTTCCAACTGGCGCGGCTCGGAGCGCGTGCTGCGCACAAAGCCCCAGGAACTTCCTCCGCCGGTGGTGCGGCCCTCGTTGTTATAGCTGGTGATATTACCTACGTTGTAGGCATTGGCCTTGAAGAGCAACTGATGGGAGCCGTAGAGCTTCCAGGCCTTCATCAGGGAGCTGTCGATCTGGCGGAATCCCTGGGCGCGTTCGGAACCGACGCTGGCCGTGCCGAAGATCGGCGCGCTGCCGCTGGCGGCAAGATTCGGCTGGCCATAGGCGCAGACGCCGTCGTCGGAGGTGGGACCGGACCCGGAGCCGGAGAGGCCGCAGCCGGCGCCCACCTGGCCGGAGTGAGTGGCGGATGGATCGCGCCCCCAGCCGCCCGCGATGACGATGCTGTTGGGGTAGGTGGCGGAGCCGTCGAATCCCGCATCGCCGGCATAGGAACCGCCGCCGGTGGTTTCAAACCATCCGTCCACGCGGCCGGTGATCTTCATCTTGCGGTAATGGTTGGCGCGCAGCGGTCCAGCGCCGATGGCGCCGCTGCTGCCGTTGGCGGTGATGGTGTTGGGCTGGCCGGAAAAGAGGACCGCGCTGCCGGCGACCGTCCATCCGCCGATCACTTCATCGAGCCAGAGCGGAACGCGGGAAGCAAACTGCTTGCCGCGGCCGAAGGGCACCTTATAGACCCAACTGGCGTTCAGCATATGACGGCTGTCGCTGGCGGAGGGGCCGTATTCGCAGCGCAGGCAGAAGTTGTTCTGCGGATTGCCGCCGGCCACGTTGTTGTCGTTGACGCCGACCGGTCCGGAGGTATCGCCCAAAGACTTCGAGTAGGTGTAATTCAACTGAAATTCAAGGCCGTAGGAGGGCCGCAAGCGGTAAGTGGCCTCGCCGGCATTGAAGTTCGAGTAGGCTTCCGACTCGTAGAGCTGCACGGGGTTGGTGCCGATGGTGACACTGCCCGAAGGGGTGGCGATGACGGTGGAGTTGAAGGCCGCGCTCGACGGCGTTCCCACGAGGGTCTCCTGGTTGATGTTGCGCACATCGCCCAGATGCTGAGCAATGTTGCCGGCATAGGCCACGCTGGCGCTCTGCTTGTTGTTGACGGCGTATTCCACCACCAGCGTATATTGCGGCTCACTCATGGGCTTCAAAGCTCCCCACGCATTGAAGGAGACAGAGGGGAGAGTGCCGGCCGTGCCGAATCCGTTGGTGACCAGGAAGGGCGAGCCGGAGGTGGTGGAGGTGGGAACGTTGGCCGTGGCGGCGATGCCGATGTCGAAGGGAGCGTTGCCGACGTGCGAGTTCAGCAGGTTGTAGTCCATGAAACTGGTGATGCCGAAGCCGCCGCGCAGCACCAGCTTGCGGTGGAGCAGATCGGGATTCCAGGCAAAGCCGAGGCGGGGATCGAAGTCGCCGTAAGTGGGCTGGTAGATGGAGCGGCTGACTCCATTGACGCCGGCCAGTTCCAGGGCGCCGGTCGCGGGATTGATGTCGGAGAGTTTATTGTGCGCCTCGTAGAGCGGCTGGTCGTACTCCCAGCGCAGGCCGAGGTTGACGGTCAGGTTGCGGGTCACCTTGAAGTCGTCCTGGGCAAAGACCCCCAGGCGGAATTGGCGCAGGCCCACGTCTCCGGTTTGCAGCGAGACGGAGTAGCCGGAGGAATAATCCAGCAGGAAGTCGGCAAAGTCGTAGCCGACCTGCTGATCGGCGGCCGGATCGCCGGTGAAAACGCCGGAGTAATTGAAGGTTCCCAGCAGGCCGGCGGAGTTGTTCTGGTAGAAGTTATTCTGTGCGCGCAACAACTGCGCGCCGAATTTCGCGGTGTGGCGGCCATGCTCCCAGATGAGGTTATCGCCATAACTGAACTGGTTATCGAGAGCCAGATCGGCGGAGCCGGAGTTGCCGAAGCTGGCCACGCCGGTCATGTTGGTGCTTTCGGCAAAGTTCTGCAGGCTGAAGCCGGCCAGATCGTTGGGCCAGGGGATGCCGACCAGCGATTCGCCGCTGCCCAACTGGCCGGATAGATCGAGGTTGTAGGAGTTGTATGCCATGCGGGTGAAGCCGGCGCGGGCTTCGTTGACCAGCCTGGGCGTAATGACCCGCGTGTAGTTGAGCGCGAGCTGCTTGAAGGGGAAATCGTTGGTGGTGGGGAAGGAGACCAGATCGGCAGCCTGGGTGGTGCCGTCGTCGGCCTCGCCCTGGGACCAGCGGGCGGAGATGCGGTCCTTGGCGGTGGGCGTCCAGTCGAGCTTGATGTCGCCCTGGTCGTTGCGGGTGATCGACTTGACCACTCCTTGATAATTGTTGGCGATGGGCGCCACCGAGGCCGCGTTGTTGGGCAGCGGCAGCAAGGCGGGGTGGGCAAAGAGATACTTGGCCACTGGATTGTTGATGGGCACAAGGTTTTTGTAGAGGACGCCGCCGATGGTCTGGTTCAACGGGGCAAAGCCGTTCTGCGAATCGTAGAGCTGGGGAACGGCCGAGCCGAAGTACGCGTATCCGGCCAAGGGCGAGACGCTGCCGTCGAAGGAATCGCTGCTTGTCGTATTGCCGCGCCACGCATTCAGCGGCACATTGGTGGTGGCCTCGCCGGCCGAGGGCAGGCGATAGGCCTCGTAGTCGGCAAAGAAGAAGAGCTTCCTATGCAGGAAGGGAAGCGGCCCTCCGGCGGTCGCGTTATAGTTGGTCTGCGTATACTGGGTGCGCGGCGTGAAGGGCGATCCGGGCGGGACGCGCTTGTTCTGGAAGAGATTGGCATCCATCAGATAGTTCTGCAAATAAGCCCCGGCGCTGCCATGGTACTGCTCGGTGCCGCTCTTGGTGAGGACGGCGATCTGCGTGACGCCGTCGCCATATTCGGCGGGAGGCACGAGGGAGAGGATCGTCACCTCCTGAATGATTTCGGGGGCCGGATTGTAGGCCGGCGCGCCGAAGCCCCAGACCAGATTGGCGCCGGTATCGACGATGCTGATGCCGTCCAGGGTGAAGTTGGTTGTATAAGTGCGATTGCCGTTGATGTTGGGCAGGGTGGCGAAGCTCTGCACGCGCTCGCCGGAGTTGTCCGGGCTGCTTTGCCCCGCGCCGTTCCACTGGTTGCCGTCGGCCACGGTGCTGCCCGGCATGATCTGCGTCAGTTCGGTGAAGTTATGCCCGTTGATGGGCAGATCGTTGACCAGCGTCTCGGAGATGGTGGTCTTGACCATGCCATTTTCGGTATTCAAGACTGTGGACTCCGCGCTGACCTGGACCTCGGCGGAGGCCGGGCCGGGTTTGAGCACGGCGTCGATCTTGGCCTCCTGCGCGGCTTCCAGCGTAAACGGCTCGGTGACCAGCTTGGCGAATCCCGCGGCCTCGACGCTCACCCGATAGACGCCTACCTGCAAGAAGCGAATGCCGTAGTAGCCCAGGCTGTTGGTGGTGACCGAGGTGGAGATGCCGGTGGCGGTGTTGGTGGCCGTCACCGTGGCACCCACGATCACCGCATGGGATGTATCGGCGACTGTCCCGCTGATGTCGCCGGTCACGGTTTGAGCGCACACGCTTGCGCAGATCAACACCCCCGCGAAAGCAATCGTCACGATCCTGTTTGTCCAGAGCTTTTGCATGGCTGTCCTACCTCGCTGGTTTCAGATTTCAACCTTCCTTCATTTTCCAGCCGGGTTCGCTTGCCACAGCCTTGTATCTTGATGGTCATTTGTCCTGCGTTTCCAAAACAGGACCAATCCCAGGACGGTCGATTGCTCCTCTCCTCTCCGGCAATTCTTCCGCGCAAGCAATTCGAGAGAGGCTATTCTCCCCAAAGGGGCTACAGCAAGAGAGCGAGAGGGTCGCATGGACCGCCGGAAGCCGAATGCGGCGCCCATTCCATCGCCGTGGACGCGGGCCGTGGATTGCCGGAGAAGATCGATCCTTCTCCGCATGGGCCTGCTCTGCGCGTGCTGCTGCCTGACGCTCGCCGGCGTCGCGCAGAAGCCGATTCTGCTGCCGATCACGGAAGGCGCCGACCTACGCTTCACCCACGTCACCTTTGGGGCGGGCGCATCCTCCGGCAGGATCGCGCAGATCGTGCAGGATGATCAGGGATTCCTGTGGATGGGGACGCAGGATAGCCTGCAACGCTACGACGGCTACCGTTTGCGCGAGTACCGGCACGACCCGGCCAATCCCAACAGCCTCAGCGGCAGCTATATCTACTCGCTCTTCAAAGACCGCGAGGGGCAGCTGTGGGTCGGCTCCAACCTGTTTCTGGATCGCTTCAATCCGCAGACCGAAGTTTTCACGCACTACCATCTGCCTGCCGGCCGCTTCGAGGGCTGGGTCTCGCACATCACCGAAGACCGGGAGGGAACCCTCTGGCTCTCGACCAACCATGGTCTGAACCGGCTGAATCCCTCCACGGGGCAGACGGTTCGCTACCAGCACGCGGCGGGCGATCCGTCCACGCTGAGCGGCAATCAGATTCGCGCCACCCTGGAAGGCAAAGACGGCAGCTTCTGGGTGGCGACCACCGTCAGCCTGGACATCTTTGATCGCCGCACGGAAAAGGTCACACAGCATTTTTCTTTCCCGGTGCGCACGGCGGCGGACCGCCCCCACTCAGAGATCTCCCTTTGCCAGGACCACACCGGCACGATCTGGGTTGCGTTCTCCTTCGGCGATGGCCTGGCGTCGGTGGACCGAGCCGCGGGCAAGCTGGTCTACTATTCGTTTGGGGCGGACAATTCTGACGTCGCGACGCTGCCGGGAATGCGCACCATCTATGAGGATGAGGAGGGAATCCTGTGGCTGGGCACGGCCAGCAACGGCGTTCTCAAGCTGGACCGCGAACGCCGCCATTTCGTGCGCTATCGCAACCATCCCAACGATCCCGCCAGCCTGGGCTCCGACCAGGTGGTGGGGATGTACGAAGATCGCGAAGGCAACGTATGGGTGGGCACCACCGGGGGCGGAGTGAACTGGTTTCAGCGCAAGCGCCTGCCCTTCACGCGCTATCAGCACGAGCCGGGAAATCCTCATAGCCTGGACTCCAATTACACCTCTGCGGTCTTTATCGACCATACAGGAGCCATGTGGGTGGGCAGCATGAGCGTGCTGACCCGGATTGACCGCGCCACCGGGCAGTACACCTTTTACCGCAAGGCGGGGGGCGCGGGAGATCTCTCCAGCACCTGGGTGATTTCCATCGCCGAGGATCGCTTTGGTTCTCTGTGGTTTGGAACCATCGATGGCGGACTCAACCGCTTTGATCCGCGCAGCGGAAGATTCAAGGCTTACCGGCATAATCCGGCCGATCCAACCAGCTTGACCGACGACACGGTGCTGGCTCTGTATATCGACCGCAAGGGCGCCTTGTGGGCGGGAACGGAAAACGGCCTCTGCCGCTTCGACCCGGCGACAGATCGATTCCAAGCATTCAAGGCCAATGGAGGCGAGCGTTTCCGCTATCGGTCGATTGGGGAAGACTCCAAGGGGAACTTGTGGCTGGGAACCTTGGAATCGGGGCTTCTCATGCTTGATCCGGCGACCGGCAAGTTTACTTCCTACGGCCACACAGGCGCGGCGGGGGGGTTGAGCAATGCCACCGTGAATCAAGTCTATGTAGACCGCGCGGACATGGTGTGGGCCGCCACGGAGAATGGATTGGACAGGCTGGATGCCGCCAACGGCGCCTTCACCGCCTTCTACCAGCGCGACGGCCTGCCCAGCGCCAGTTTGAGCAATATTCTTGCGGATGAGGGCGGAGATTTATGGATAAGCACCAGCGGCGGCCTCTCCCGCTTCAATCCGCGCACCCGGGAGTTCAAGAATTACTTTGCCACCGACGGCCTGCAGGGAGACGAGTTTTATAACTATGCGTCGGCTTACAAGAGCGGCGACGGCGAGATGTTTTTCAACTCCTATGCCGGAGTGGTCTCATTCCGCCCGGAGAAGATGGTTGAAAAGCCCTATGCTCCGCCGGTGGTTCTAACCGATTTTCTTCTCTTCGGAAAGCAGGTTTCGCTCGCGGGCGAGTCTCCACTGCGGCAGCCGATCCACAGCACCAGTTCGATCACCTTGTCGCACCGGCAGAGCATCTTTTCGCTGGAGTTCGCGGCCCTCAGCTATGCCAGCCCGGAACGGACCCGCTACCGGTACAAGCTGGAAGGTCTGGAGACGGAGTGGAACGAAACGGACAGCACGCGCCGCTCCGCCACGTATACGACGCTGGCTCCCGGGAGTTATGTTTTCCGGGTGCAGGCCCATGTGAACCGCGGCGCATGGAGCGAGAAAGAAGCGCGGCTTGGCATTGTGGTTTTACCGCCCTGGTGGGGCACGTGGTGGTTCCGCTCGATTGCCGCACTGCTGATCTTGCTGGCGCTTTGGCGGGTCTACATCACACGCGTGCGGCGCATCGAGCAGCACAATCGCGAACTGGCGCGCGAGGAGGCGCGACTGCGCGAACAAAACCTGGAATTGGACCGCAAGGTAGCCGAGCGCACCGAGCAATTGGCCGCCTCCAACAAGGAACTGGAGTCGTTCTCCTACTCGGTCTCGCACGACCTGCGGGCGCCCCTGCGCCACATCAACGGATTCATCGGCATTCTGCGCATGGACTACGCCGACCAAATGAACTCCGAGGCGCGAGAGTGCATAGAGAAGATTCAGCACAGCGCCACGCGCATGGGTCAGATGGTGGACGACCTGTTGAACCTCTCGCGCTGCGGACGCGGCAGCCTGCAACTGCATCCGGTCGATCTGGCGGCGCTGGTGCAGGAGATGGTCGCCACGCTCAAGCCAGACTGGGAAGGCCGCGACCTGCAATGGCGGATCGGCTCGCTGCCCACGCTCGCCTGCGATCGCACGCTGATGCAGAATGTTTTTCAGAACCTGCTGACCAACGCCATCAAGTTCACGCGCAAGCGCGCTGGCGCGGTCATTGAAGTGGGGCAAACCGAATACAAGGGGAATCCCGCGATCTTTGTGCGCGACAACGGCGCCGGCTTCAACATGAAGTATGTGGACAAACTCTTCGGCGTCTTTCAGCGCCTGCACCGCGCCGAGGAATTCGAAGGCACGGGCGTGGGCCTGGCCACCGTGCAGCGCATCATCCGCAAGCACGGCGGAGAGATTTGGGCGGAAGCGGAGTTGGACAAAGGCGCCACCTTCTACTTCACGCTGGAGGGATTGGAAGCCAAAGAAACGTCAACGCTTGAAGCTTGACTGTTCTGCCATCCGATCCTGTATCCGGCAATGGACTGTGCGTTCGGCGAGCGCCGAGACAAGAAAAAATCGATTCGCGGCACTGCATTTACGCCCTAGCGGCCAGCGGCTCCGTGCCGTGGGCGCTGTGCCGTGAACGCTGTGCTTGTTATTCTCGCGCCGCAGGCGCAATGGTGAATAGCCCAGTGCTTCAGCGCTGGGTGGGCGCAACCAAAATTACCCCGGAGTCCCACAGCAGCCTAATCAGAAACACCCCTCCGGTTATGCGGCCGTTTCATCCGTGGCAGGTCGGAAAGGCCGGTGGGGGACTGTGGTAAAAGTCGAAAATTCCGAAAACCTTCCCTCAGGGGCTAAAGCCCAACGTTCATTATCATGCATTTGCGGCACGACTAAACAGGCTGCGGAAAAAGGGCTGAATTTGAGTGAAACCCTCGAAAAACATCCCGCAGGGGCTGAAGCACATCTTTTATTATCAACGCTTTGCGGCCCGACTAAAGTCGTGCCCTTGTTACAAAACCTGCCTGAATTGAGTTTTTCCGCAGCCTGTAAAGACCATTCTCTTTTATCAGCATTTTGCGGCCCGACTGAAGTCGTGCCCTGGTTACAAAACATGCCTGAATTGAGTTTTTCCGCAGCCTCTGAAGTCGTGCCCTTTCAAAACCTGACTTTTACCACAGGCTGATCGGGACGGCGCTCACCATCCGCACCCTTCTAACACCATTACGAGAAAAGCAGAAAACACAAACCAGGATCGACTTCCGCAATAGTAAAACGGCTATTGGCATCCAGGCAGAGAGGCACGCTGAAACGATTTGGCTCTATCGCGCCAGCCTGAAATAGCGCCTTGCCTTTGCCACATCGCGGAAAATCTGCGCCTTGAGCGCCTCCGGCGCGGGCCACTCGATCTCGCCGCGCAGGCGCAGCAGGAACTCCAGAATGATGGGCGTCACTTCGGTCAGCTCAGTTGGCTCAAAGTCCAGGATGTGCGATTCGACGCAGAAGGAGGCCGCGCCGAAGGTGGGACGGTTGCCGGCGTTGGTGACGGCCTGAAAGCGGCGCTCGCCGACGGTGAGCCGCGTGACATAAACGCCGAAGGCGGGCAGCAGGCCGTCGTAGGCCGCCAAATTCACCGTGGGCACCAGCAGCCGTGTGCCGATGCCGCGACCGCGCGCCTGCGTGGAGCGCACCTCGAAGGGACGGCCCAGCATCCAGCGGGCGCGTTTCAGGTCGCCCGCCGCCACGCGCTCGCGGATCGCCGAACTGGAAACCTCCAGGCCGCGCACCGTCACCGGCTCATGCACATGGAGGGTAAAGCCGAACTCCGCGCCGAAGCTCTGAAGTTCCACGACCCCAGCCTCGGCGCGGCGGCCAAAGCGGAAGTTGCCGCCCTCATGAAGGCTGCGAACGGCGAGAGCCTTCACCAAAATGTTGCGGACAAAATCATCGGAGGAAAGCTCGGCCAGCGCCGCATCGAAGGGAAGAACCAGCACGGCGTCGATGCCGGTGAGGGACAGCAGGCGCAGACGTTCGGCCAGCGGGGTGAGCAACTGCGGCGCTTGCGAGGGGCGGAGAAACTGCTCGGGGTGAGGATCGAAGGTGATGGCCACTGCCTGCGCGCGCTGCTCACGGGCTTCAAGCACCACTGATGCAAGAATCTCCTGATGGCCGAGATGCACGCCGTCGAAGTTGCCGATGGCAGCCACCGTGGGGCCGAAGCCCGCCGGAATCTCCGCGACGGAACGAAAGACTTGCATCACTCGGCCCTCAGATTCACGGACAAAGTCAGGCCGTCGTGGGCCAGGCGAATGTCTTGAGGGAGCGCGCGGTTGGTCTCTTCGTGGCCGAGTTGATGGGCGATGTGGGTGAGCCAGGTCTGGCGCGCGCCGATGCGCTTGGCCCAGGCGACGGCCTGCGCGACGGTGGCGTGGGTGGGATGCGGTTTGTGGCGCAATGCGGAGAGAACCAGATGATCGAGGCCTTCGAGCAGCGCAAAGCTCGACTCCGGAATGTCACTGACGTCCGTAAGGTAAGCGGCGCGGCCAAAGCGGAAGCCGGTAATCTTCATCTCGCCGTGCATCACCGGAACGCGCTGAAATTCAACGCCGTGGACGGTGGTGCGCTCGTTGAGCGGATGCAGTTGGACGCGGGCGCGGTTGGGATAGGTGGCGTTGGGCGCCAGCGTGTAGCTGTAGATGTGCTCCAGCACGGCGGTGGTCTCCGGCGTGGCGTAGAGCGGGATGGGTCCGCCCTCGCGGAAGACGGTGAAGCTGAGGGGGCGCAGGTCATCCATGCCGAAGATGTGATCCGCGTGCGAGTGGGTGTAAAAGACGGCGTCCACGCGGGTGAGGCGGTGGCGCAGGGCCTGCTCGCGGAAGTCGGGGCCGGTGTCGATGACGACGATGCGCTCACTCTCCTGCTCGCGCCAGCGCAGCAGCACCGAGGGGCGCAGCCGCCGGTCATGCGGGTCCGGCGAGGTGCAGACCGCGCAATCGCAGCCCAGCGTGGGAACGCCCATCGAGGTTCCCGTACCGAGAAATGTGAGCGTTCCTTCCATAGCCTCCGGCAGAATCAGTCCCTGGTGTCCAGACCGTTCGATTTGGCAACTACTTTCGAACCGGTGCGGGCGAGGACGCCCGCACGACAGCCGGTCTGGAGACCGGCGCTACAGTTTGCAGTAGTCCATCAGTCCCTAGTCCTTAGTCCCTAACGCTTTCCCGGCATCGGCGGGAGCGGCTGCATGGCCTGCATACTGATCATGTTGGTCAACTCCAGGAAGGCCATGCGCACGTCAAAAAGCACCGTCTCCAGCATGGTCTTCTCCGATTCGCCCAGGTTGCCTTTGGTCTTTTCAGCCAACACGCCCAGCAGATCGATCGTCGTGCGCGCGCCCAGAATATCCACCCTGGGACGCTGCCCCTCCTGCGTTCCCGCGCCCATCTGGATCATCGCGGAAACGTAAAACTGCTGCACCAGATGCTCGAAGCTGACGGGCGGCGGCGCGCCCATGGCGGGGTTTTGCGCGCGCACCATATCTTCGATCCGCTGTGCCGAAGCGTCGTAAGCCGCTTTCTGCTCGCGGCTCTCCTTGGCTGTGGGAACCTGGGGCATCTCATCTTCGGCGGGAACGGCGGGCCTGGGTTCATTGACCACCAAGCGGGGACCGGAGCTGGGCGCGGGCGGCGCGGGTGCCGGCGCGGGCGGCGTCGAAACCGGCTCGGCGGGCTTGGGCTGGGATTCCTGCTCTTCTTCCGCCTTGATCTTGCGGCGGTCAATCACGGTAAATTTCGGTGTATCGCTCATGTTTTTTCTGCTTTCCAATCGGTTTTGCGGGTTATTTCACGATGAAAACATTCATCGTGGAACCGGCATTCTTTCAGGGGCTAAAGCCCGTGTTCCTTTTTGCTGCATGTGCGGCACGACTAAAGTCGTGCCCTGTTACAAAGCTTGCTGTTATAAAGCCTGCTGCTACAAAGCTTGCTGATATAAAGCCTGCTGTTACAAAGCTTGCAACCCCAAGCGTTATTCATAGCTGGGGCGGTGTGGAGAGGATTTTCGCGGTTCCCACGGCCTCTCCGGCTTGATAGTCAAAGGATTGGGCGCTCAGCTCAGCCTCGCCGCGCATCATGGCCAAGGCAAAAACACGCAACCCGTTCTTCAAGGCAAGCGAAGCCGCGCTAGTGATCTGACCGGCGGCGGTCCCTTCCCATGTTAGTGTACTTCCGGGGGCGGGGACAGCTCCGCATAGCTCCAGCATCCGCAGATGGCGGTGAACACTGCCCCGCGAACGGATGCGCTCGACGATCTCCTGGCCCTGATAGCAGCCTTTGTTGAAGCTGAGAGCACGCATCTGCGAGGTCTCCTGCGGCAGATCGCGCTCGGCAATATCAATGCCATAAACGGGAATCCCTTCAGCGATGCGGAAGGCCTCCAGCGCCTCTGCTCCCACGGGAGTTGCGCCTGCCTCATGCAGCGCCGTCCACAGCGCCGGCAACTGCCCGGCCTGCATCCACAGCTCATAATGCGGCGTCCGCGCGCCGTAAGCCCGCGCAACGCGGAGCGGCTGGCCCATCCACTCCGCGCAGACGCTGGTCATCGGTTCCGGCAAAGCGGGCAGGCCGAGGCGCTCCAGCAACGCAGCGGCCAGCGGTCCGGCAAGGCCCAGCGCGGTTTCGTTCTGCGGCGCAAGCTCCACATCGTCCATGATGATGAAGCGCTCCAGATGCGCCAAAAGTTTTTCGTGCTGATCGGCGGCCAGGACCAATTCCAAACCGTCGCCGTCGCGCCAAACGTGCAAGTCGCCCAGGATGCGCCCTTGCGCGTTCAGCACCAGGTTCCAGGCTCCAGCATTGGCCGGCAAGCCGTTCACCGCGTTGGTGACCATGCCGCTGAGCCAGCGGAAGCGGTCCTCACCGCGCACCTTAACCCGCCGCAGCCAGCCCAGATCGTGGACTGCGGCCCCTAAGGCCAGCGCCGCTGTTTCCCTTTCCGCCGCGTCCAACCTTACAGGCGTCAACACGCCGCGATAGGCCGCCAGCTCCGGCGCAACGCCAGCCGGAGCCGCCTGAAGCAGCAGCGCGGCGAGCGCCGTGGGCGAAAATGTTTGGGGAAGGTTCGTCTCAGTCATAGAAATTTTCGGTTTGGGCGCGTTTTTTCATGGGAAAGAGCGCCTTGGGCCGCATTCTGATTATAGCCTTGGAAGTGGATAGGGAGTATCGATGAGCAAGCAGCAGAGACGATCAAGCGCGGGGATTCTGGCGGCGGCATTGTGTTTAGCCGCGGGTTTGGCGGTGGCCCAGACAGCCCCGCCGCAGGCGGCAACTCCGACCAAAATCAACCCCGAGCAGGCGCAGCAGCTCTTCAGCCTGGTGGATGAGCTGATCCAATTCTCCTCCAGCGAGACGGGCCTGCCGATCAAAAGCACGGTGAAGCGGCAGATTATCTCGCGCGAGGCCGTGGAGAGCAACCTCAAGCAGAAGTTCGACGAGGACGAGAGCGCCAAGCGGATGCAGCAGAGCGAGATGGTGCTCAAGAAGTTCGGAATGCTGGAGCGCGACTTTGCGCTGAAGCCCTTTCTGCTGGCGCTTCTCAAGGAACAGATCGAGGCCTACTACGACCCCAAGACCAAGACCGTTTCCATGCTGGACTGGGTGAGTGTCGAGGAGCAGAAGCCGGTGCTGGCGCACGAACTGACCCACGCTTTGCAGGATCAGCATTCTGACCTGACCAAGTGGAACGATCAAACCCCGGACCAGGTCTCGCTCGACTGCGCCGGCGATATGGAGCACGTCAGCAAGGACGAGATGGACACGGCGCGGCAGGCGGTGGTCGAGGGACAGGCCACTGCCGTCATGATGGACTACATGCTCAAGCCCATGGGCAAGAGCCTGGTGAAAGACCCCGAAGTGATGGAGATGGTGAGCCAGCAGATGAACGGCGCGGAGAGTTCTCCGGTGCTGGCCCGCGCGCCGCTGTTGCTGGCCGAGTCGCTGCTCTTTCCCTACCGCGAGGGCCTCAGCTTTGAGCAGGATGTCTGGATGGATCAGGGGCAGGCCGCGGCCTTTACCGGAATGCTGGACCATCCGCCCACGTCAAGCTGGGAGATTCTCAATCCGCGTGAGTATGAGAAGCGCCACGCACCCTCCGTGCCTCTCTTGCCCAACATTCACCCGCTCGTGGACCCGCTCTACAAGCCCTATGACATCGGCCAGATCGGCCAGCTTGATCTGCGCATTCTCGCCCAGCTCTTCGGCGGCGAACAGGCGGCCCGCGATCTGACCCCGGCCTGGGACGGCGGCCTCTACTGGGCTGGCCAGCAACTCAGCGCCAAGACGCCGGAGGCCAAAGCCAAGACCGATTCCCTGGCCATCTTTTATCTCTCCTCGTGGAAGAACGCGGCCTCCGCCCAGGCCTTCGCCCAGCTATACGCCGATGAGTTGCCGCGCAAGTATAGCCGCGTCAAGCTGGAATCCGAAGAACAAAGCACGGCCCGCCCCAAACCCTCTTCGGGGTACAAGGTCTTCCCTGCCCCGCCTGAACCGAGGGATGATTCCAGCGAGGCTGCGCCCGTCTCGATGGACCAGGAGCAGGTGTACTCGACCAGCGAAGGCCCGGTGCTCATCACCATTCGCGGCAAGCGGGTCTTTGTGGCGGAGAGCTTTCCGCTGGAGGTGGCGCGCAAGCTGAGCAAGCTGATTCTGGACGCGCAAGGCACGGGCGAAGTGAAGATGGCGGCGGCGCGGCAGTCTGGATCAACTACTCAATTGGGCGCCCCCGGTCCCGATTCTGGGACCGGGGAACCGCTTACGGCTAACCTGATCCGCTTTTTTGCAGACTGCGGCGTGATGAAGGCAGCGGTGGAGGCCGGGATCAAGGCGTCAACAAATTATTGATCCGGCACGAATGCATTGCGAGATTGCCGCCGAAAAGCAACCGCAGGTCCTTCGACTCCGCTACGCTCCGCTCAGGATGACAGATTTTTTATATCGCAATCCTTTCAAGCCGGATCAATAATGCGCGGATGTGCGCAACTTTGTTGAAGTTTCAGGTTTTAACCAAATAAGAGTCTCAATCCAACAAGGAGGAACGAAGATGAAAGCCGTATTTTATGTTGCAGTCCTTAGTGGCGCTTTTCTCATGACAGTACTTGGGAGTGTCTCTGCCTATTGCCAGGATGGTTCGGCGGCACAGTCGATGCGAGATTTTGAAAAGACAGAGAGGCAGCAAGACGAGACTTTGCGTCAACAGAATGAGAATCAACAACAAATGGCTCAGCAGAACTCCGGTCCTGCAATAAGCATCACCGCCCAGCCAAAATTCTCGGTCAAGCAAGGCAAGATTCAGCCCGGCACAATGGTGCATGTTACCTGCCCCACGCACTACGCAGTCATTTACTACACCACCAACGGCTGGTCCCCAACGACCTCATCGCGGCGTTATACCGGCCCCATCCCGATCACAGCCACCACAACACTACAGGCAATAGCGCAGGCGCCGAAGATGACCCAAAGCAGCATCACCCAAGCCAGTTATAAGGTGAACGGCCCAGCCACGCCTGTATTACCACTTGTTCTTGCGGCCGATGGCGTGCTCCATGCAAAAACCCGCCTGCATTTGGTTACCAATTCGACCGTAAGCTCGAAGACGGCCGAGGTTGGCAATAAGCTCGATATCGTGCTCGACCAGGATGTGAAAGTTAGCGATGCGGTTGTAATTCCCAAGGGAACAGCGGTGGATGCAACTATCACCATAGCAGACCCCGCTGGGACGGTTGGAGCACCGGGAGACATTGCTTTCGAGGTTCATTCGCTCGCCGTGCGCGGAATACAGATTCCAATCCAGGGCGGCGAAAGCCTTGAGGGAATTAGCCACCAAAAGCGAGCTTTTATCACAGCAGCCGCCTTGACTGTGACCTTTGTCGGGGCAGTTGCGGCAGTGATGATGACTCATGGCGGTCAAGCCGAGATCAAGCCCGGCATGAAATTCACTGGGGCCGTGGTCGCCGATACGCCGCTGCTGGCATTGAATCCTGATCGCAGATGACCCGGTCATAAAAGGGCCAAGAATCACTGTGTCTCATTCATCCATAGTTTTATCGTGGATGAATGGGAGACAATGAACTCCGATTCTCCATTTCCAGCCAGCCATCCAGCGGAGCGGCTTGTTTGCCGTTGAGGCGGGTATCGCTGGTTCCAGCGGCGGGTGCGTACCCACCGATTATGAATGCGTCCCCCTCCCATAACTCAATTTTGGAAGATGAGGATTCACGACTTCAAGCCGCGTCGTTGCGGACAAGGTACTCGTCGAGGAGGACGGAGACGAGCACGGCCGTGGGGACCGAGACCATGGCGCCCAAAACGCCTTCCAGCGCGGAGCCGAGGATGAGGGCTACGAGGATGGCCAGCCCCGGCAGGCCGACGCTGCTCTTCATGATGCGGGGTGTGAGGATAGAGTTTTCCACCTGCAGATAAATCAGGTAAAAAATGGCGATGCCCAGCACGCGGCCCCAACTGTCGATGGCCGCCACCAGCAGCGCCAGCGCGATGCAGACCGCCGCGCCCAGCACGGGAATGATGTTGAGCAAGCCGGTCAGCACGCCCAACGCATAGGCGTAGCGAACATGCAGCGAGAGATAGACGATGGTGCTGGCCACTCCCAGGATGAGCATCAAACTGCCCTGGCCCAGCAGCCACTTGCCCATGCGCGCCTCTGCCCGCTGGAGAGTTGCGTCGAGGCGCTCGCGGTTTTCCGGCGAGAAGAAGGAGAGAAACCAGCGATAGGCGTGGTCGCCCTCCAGGATGAAATAGATGGTCAGGATGAAGCCCATGACGAGATCGAAGAGCTTGCCCGCCCAGTCGCTGATGGAGAAGAGCAGATAGGTGGCGGCATTGCTGACAAAGCCCTGAAGCCGGGAACTGAGATCCGCGGTGTCCAGGTGCTGCGCCAGGGGAATGCTCTTGAGCCTATCGAGTTGCGCGGGCAGGCGCGCGGGCATCTCCTGGGCGAAGCCATGCAGGTCACTGATGACCGGCGGCAGAGCGAGAAAGCCGAAGGCGGTGAGCGCGGCGGCCACGACGAGCAAGAGGACAAAAACGGCGCAGTCTTTGAAGGGCTGCCAGCGGCGAATACGGAGTTGGGCGGTAAAGCGCACCATCGGGCTGAGCACCACGGCAAAGAGCGCGCTGACGTAGAGCATCACCAGCACGTCGCGGATCAGCCAAGCCAGCCAGCAGGCCAGGCCGAGCGCAAAGGCGAAGACAATGTCGCGGCGGGGGGTGCGGGGGGTGCTTGATGGTCCGTTCATGGGTGAGACTCCAGCAAGTGGATAATTCCGCAAGGGAACGCGCGGATGAGGACGTCCGCGCCACAGCCGGCCAGGAGGCCGGCGCTACACCTGCTACTGATCCCCGCTCAGGAGCGAGCCGACGATGCCGCCCAGCAGGCCGCCGCCGACAGCCGGGCCGACCTGGCGATTTTCGGTGCGGGGGATGTACTCGGCGATCTGGTGGGCGAGGCGGGAGATGGGCAGCGTTTGCAGCCAGACAGTTCCGGGGCCCATCAGCTCGGCCAGGAAGATGCCGTCGCCGCCGAAGATCATGTTCTTGATTCCGGGGACGGTGGTGATTTGGAAGCCTACCGAGGACTGGAATGCGCCGACGTGGCCGGGATGGACGCGCAGCAGTTCGCCGGGGGCGAGATTCTTGACGATCAGTTCGCCGCTCAACTCCAGCCATGCCGTGCCCTGGCCGCCAACCTTCTGCAAGACGAAGCCGTCGCCGCCGAAGATGCCCGCGCCCAGCGATTGCTGGAAGCCGACGCCGATGGTGACCTGCGGCGTGGCGCAGAGGAAGCCGTGGCGGTGGACCATGTACTCGCTGCCGTAAGCCACCTCGACCGGCACGATGTGGCCGGGCACCTTGGTGGCGAAGGAGACCACGCCGGGAGCGGCATAGGCGCGGTACTCGGTCATGAAGAGGCTGCCGCCGCCGGCCACGCGCTTGAGCACTCCGAAGAGGCCACCGCCGCCGCCCATCTGCGTGTGGGTGGTCATCTGGATGGAGGCGGTCATCCAGCTAAGCTCGCCGCTCTCGCTGAAGACGCTCTCGTTGGGGTCAAGCTGCACGTCGAGGACGGGCATGGTGGTGCCCTGAATCTGAGTCCGCATGGGGAAATCTCCTTTTCATGGACAGTGTAACCGGACGGGCCATCCCCCGGCTTCCCACGGCCAATAAATTCCGCGCGTGAAGCTTGTACTGCAAGGCCATTTGGCAGCACCATAAGAGAGAAAGGATGCGCCCATGCCGATTGCCACCAGCGCCGCGACCGAAGCTCTTGCGTACACGCTGGCCGCTCTGCGCGCGGAATTGGAGCGAAAAGGCATGAACGCGAGCCACACAGCCGCCCGCGCGGAAGAGCCGTCTGTCCTGGAGTTGATAGCGCGCATCCATCGCCTTGGCCCCTGGCAAGCCCCCAATAGCGACCAACTCACCGAAGAATTGTTTGACGCCGAAGGACTGCCCGCATAGAAAGCGCCGATAAAAAGCGTTCGAACATCATGCGCCGTCCCTACGGGACTCCGGATGCGTTGCTGGTTGCGCTCACCCCGCGTTGAAACGCGGGGCTAATAACCGTTGCGCCTACGGCGCGGGCGGATGATACTTATTCAACTGTTCAACGGATAGTACGTGTTCAACGGATAGTACTTGTTCATCGGCAATGACTTTTTCTATACCGACATACAGACAGCCAAATAAACTTTTGGTTCGCAGAGTTCAAGTCAGATTAGAATGCCGCTTTCCTGGAGGTTAATCAACACCTTGATGTTACATTCGTGATCCAAGTGATGATGGAAGAATTCCACGGCATCGTTCAGCGGCACGAGGCGCGTGATCATTCGGGAGACCAGATCGGAATAGTTTCCGATAAGTTCAACGGCTTTTTCAAATCCACCGGCACTGCCCAGACTGCCGATGATATTGAGGGATTTCTTGATGAGCAAGCTACCGTCAAGCTGCAACTCAGCCTGGTGGCCGAGGCAGGCGATGGTAGCGCGCGGCGCGGCCAATTCCAGCGCGCGGCGCAGCGCAACTCCGCTTCCCGCGGCCTCGACAATCAGATCGAAGGGACCGATCTCGGCGGACAGCGAGGAGATGGTGGAGACATTCGGCAGATTGAAGCTGTCAACGAGGGCGGTTTTTGGAGGCAGCGGAGCGGCGATCACGATTTGCGGAATCTGAAATTCAAGCAAGGAAATGAAGGTGGAAATGCCGATGCCGCCCGCGCCGATGATCAGCGCCTTCCGCGCGGAAGAGAGGACCGCGTGCGGGATGCGGTTCCGTACTCCCTGGATGGCAACCGACATTGGCTCCGTCAAGGTGTAGGGCTTCAAGTCTCTGATAGGCGGGCAGCGGTGCAGATGGCGGGAATGAACCGCAATATGGCGGGCACATGCGCCGTCTTGTGTAATGCCTCGCTTCTCGATGGAGGCACAGTAATTACGATCCAGGGCGCAGGCCGGGCAGGCGCCGCAGAAGAGCGAGCATTCGCCCGTCACCGCGTCCCCCACACGCCAGCAGGAGGCCGCGGAAGGCGTAACAGCCTCCACCACGCCAACCCACTCGTGGCCCATGATCAAGGGGTAGCGGTGCGGCGCCTTGTAAGTTCCATGATAGAGCTTGATGTCCGATCCGCAGAGCGCGACATACTGGACTTTGACTCCAACTTCTCCATCTTTCAAGGATGGGAAGGGGATATCTTCCAGGCAGATCAGGCCAGGTGACTGAATGCGAAGCCCTGGATTCTTCATCCCTGCTTCTCCCCATAGGGTGCCAGGAATGCAAGGCTCTCTTTCAAGGCGCGCTGCCAGATATCCGCGTGATGGTGCAGTTCAACGCTGATGTAATGACTATACTTCGCCTGGTTGATGGCCGCGAAGACGCGATCAAAGTCGATGTCGCCCTCGCCGGGAATCTCGTGGTGATGGACTCTACCCTTGATGTCTTCGATGTGGATGTGGCGGGTGTAGGGCAGGGCGCGTTCGATGGCGCCGTAGCAATCCTCCTCGCTGCAATTGACGTGTCCGAGGTCGAGATTCAAGCGTAGGCGCGGGTGCGCGATCTCGCCAATCAAGTTGATTGCATCCGCGGTCGTGCCAATGAAGAAGCCGGGTTCCGGTTCAAGAACCAGAATCGTCTCGCCGCGATCCTTCAGAAGCTCCCGCACGGCGCTCTTCAGATCGTCCCAGGCACGCGCCGGTTCAACGCCCGTCTTCAGACGGCCGGAGTTGAAGTTCAGCACCGGGATATTCAGTTGGTGCGCAATCTGAATGGATCGCTTGAGCAGATCAATCCGCGTGCGCCTTCCATTGGCATCATCGGTGATGAGAGACGGCTCATAGGAAGCTGCACTGAGCAGGTTCTCTCCTCCGGCGGCAAGGCAGACCAAGTCGAAGCCGTTGTTGGCGCAGAAATCAGCTACGGCCCGGACTCTTTGCGGGGAGGAGTGCAGCGGATGCAGATGGCTCTCATTGAGCGTCAGCTCCACGCCGGAGTATCCACAGGCATAGACTTCGCGGAGGGCCTCGAAGAGATCCAGGTTCCGAAGGGTTGTTGAATTAAAGCAGAATTTGAACATACATACTCGCTTCCGTTGCGCGGATGCGCCTGTTGCGCGCCGCGGCCTCCTCAATGATTGAACTTGGCTTTGTACTCTAGCAGTACCTGACGCACGAGATGCGGATCGACGAAGATCTGATAGTCTCCGTCGGGATTGGCGCACTGCCCGATTCTTTCCAGCAGGACGAGCTTTGTCCCCTGCGCGGTCTTTTTGTTATCCGAACGCATGGCCGTGAGAATGTCATCCGCGGAAATGCCTTCCGGGATGGCCAGGTTCAGGCCCAGCAGTTCGCCGAAGAGGTGATGATGCAGCTCGACAGCCACCGCGGAGATAAGGCCCAGGCGGCGGGAGATTTCAGCGGCGATGCACATGCCCTTGGCGACAGCGAATCCGTGCGGCACTTTTCCATGAGTGAGGAATTCGATGGCGTGGCCAAAGGTGTGGCCGTATTCGAGGGTCAGTGCATAATCCTTTTCCGATGGATCGCGGCTCAGAATGGCCAGTTTGGATTCGATGATGCGCTGCGCGAGGCGGTGAAAATCCATCTCGCTCAACTCCTCCAGCGGGCGCCGCAAGGCATCAAGAAAGTAGTCGACCAGCCCCGGATTCGAGATCAATCCATTCTTGATCCCCTCGACGAGAGCGGCCTTTTTGCCGGCCAGCGGCTCCGAGGCCAGATAGTGCGTATCGCCGAAGAGAAAGGCCGGCCCATAGTACATGCCGAAATGATTCTTCCCGCGTCTGCCGTTGATGGCCTGCTTGTTGCTGAGGGAACTGTCGGTGACGCCCATGAATGTGGTGGGCATCTCGACATAATGGATTCCGCGGAAGATCAAACCGGCGGCCAGGCCGGCGATGTTGGTCAGGCAGCCACCGCCCAAGCCGATAATGACGGAGGCCTTGGAGACATTCTCTTCGACCAGCGTCTCGCACAGCGCCTCCAGCGTATGGAAGTTCTTCCTGTCCTCGCCATCCTCAATCAGGATAGTGCTGCACTCGAGACCGGCGCGGGCGAGCGAATTCAGCACTTCGGCGCCATAGAGTCCGGACAGAGCCGCATTCGTCACGAGGAAGACGCGATCTGGCGAGAGTTGCTTGACCAACATGCCCAACTGGCCGATGATGCGGTTTCCAAAGTAATAAGTCGGGTCGGGCAACAGATGGGTCTTGAAACGAATCATGGCGGGCTGGCAAGAGTCGAACTGCATCTCTGGGACAGCCGAATCGATTTCCTCGGCATAGCTGAGCAGCATGGCGGCGCTCCTATGTATTGTCTGGCGGTACATCTGTACTATCAGATGAGCCATAATCAAAATAGCTCTCGTTGATGGCGGTGTCAAGAAATTTCTGCGAGGAAGGGGATTTTTTCATTTTTTTTGGGGAAATCTCAGGGCCTTGCGCGTCAGGACGAACAGTAGCGCAGGTGCGCGGAGATGGCCGAATCCGCGCCGGACAAGAAAGAATGACAGCAAAGATAGGTAATAGAATCAGCAGAATAGAAAAGCGATGAAACGGGCATGGATGCTTTGCGGAGCGGTATTCCGGGATGAGGTTAGATGCGCCTTTGCAGCGCCCGTGTGCGATCGAGCAGCGCCTCTGTCAAGCGCTTCTCATTCTCGTTGAAACGCTCGGTGGGCACGGGAATGGAAATCGCGGCGATCTCATCGCCGGGGCCGGAGATGGCTACGCCAACCGCGCAGATTCCCAGAAAGTACTCTTCCCGGTCGAAGGCAATCCCTCTTCTGCGCACGACAGCGAGTTCCCGCTCCAGCCGATCCCACGAGGTAATCGAATTTGGCGTTCTGGCATGGAGCGAGATCCGCTTTTTCAGTTGCGCCAGCCGTTCGCTGGGGAGTGCGGCGAGGATCGCCTTACCGGTGGCTGAGCAATGGAGGGGAAGGGAATTGCCCACCGCCGATACCGCCAGCAAGGGATGCGTCCCATGAATCTGATCGACCACGACGGCTTTGTCCGAGCCGAGGATGGCGATATCGACGGTCTCCCCGGTGTCCCTGGACAATTGAAGGACGACCGGGCGGGCCAATTCGGCAATGCTGAATTGTTTGGCGGAGGCGGCCAGCGCCAAAAATGCCGGACCGAGGCGAACTCCGCTGGTGGGCGAGGCCGCAATGAGGAAGTTTGCATCGTCGAGCGCCTTGACGATGCGCTGCACGGTGGAGCGGGGCAGGCCGACCTGCTGCGCAATCTCGCCCAGTGTCATCCCGTCCTGGTGCTTGCCCAGCGCGGTCAGAATATCCGCGGCGCGCGCAATGACGCGGATTCCTCCATTTTCCGTGTCGTTTTGCTTTCCGGTCTGTGGTGCGGTCAAGTTGGCCATGGCGTAAGAACGGTACACCTTTCTTATAGCACAAGGCATTCGGGCGCTGCCTCAGGGGGATCGAAATCCCGTGTATTTGTTATCTTGCTTGACAAACCCATGAATCGCGATTCAATATGATATTCAATTGTGTTACACATCTGTTTGACACGGTGCGCTAAGCGGCTCGTGGGCGAATCCGGCCGGCAAGCACCGTTGCGATGAGCGCCAAGCAAGGGCGATCAGCATCTCTGGAGGGAATTTTATGCACGCCATTCATTCTGCAAACGAATCTCAAGGGCCGGTATGCGGCGAGGTGACGGACCTTCGCTCCGCGCTCCGCCTGCTGGAGTCAGTTCCCGGCCAGTTGCTGCGCACCGACCATCCGGTCGATCCCAATGCCGAACTGGCCGGGGTCTATCGCCATATCGGAGCAGGCTGCCCAGTGGCGCCGCCCACCAAAATTGGTCCGGCGATGCTCTTTCAGAACGTGAAAGGCTATCCGGGCGCCCGCGTGGTGACCGGCATCATGGCCTCGCGCGAGCGTGTGGCCCTGCTGCTCAATACACCGGCGCACAGGCTGGGCTTCAAGCTGCTCGAGGCGGTGGATCACCCCATTGCGCCGGTCGTTTCGCAGGCCCCCGCCCCGCCCTGCCAGGAAGTGGTTTACCGGGATAATCTAGACATCCGCACCATCCTCCCCGCGCCCACGAACACGCCGGAAGATGCCGGACCGTACTTCACCATGGGACTGTTGCGGGCCAGCGATCCGGAGACAGGCAAGCACGATGTGACCATCCACCGCATGTGCGTGCAGGGACCGGACACCATCAGCGTCTTCTTCGCGCCGGGCCGTCACATTGACGCCTTCCGCGAAAAGGCGGAGAAGGCGGGCAAGGCTCTGCCGGTTTCCATCAACATTGGTCTCGATCCCGCAGTTTACATCGCGGCCTGCTTCGAGCCGCCCACTACCCCGCTGGGCTGCGACGAGCTGGCCATCGCCGGCGGATTGCGTGGCCGCGCGTATGAGTTGGCCAAGTGCGTCTCCATCGACGAGTACTCGATTGCCCATGCGGAAGTGGTGATTGAAGGCGAGATTCTGCCCGATGTGCGCGTGCGCGAGGATATGAATTCCAACACCGGCCACGCCATGCCGGAGTTTCCGGGCTATAACGGGCCGGCCAATCCGAGCCTCTGCATGATCCGCGTCAAGGCGATCACCACGCGCAAGAATCCGATTCTTGAAACCGTGGTAGGACCCGGCGAGGAGCATACCAACCTGGCCGGCATCCCCACGGAAGCCAGCATTCTGCATCTGGTCGAGAAGGCCATGCCGGGCCGGCTGACCAATGTATATGCGCACAGCTCGGGCGGCGGAAAGTTTCTGGCCGTGATGCAGTTCAAGAAGTCCATTCCCTCCGATGAGGGCAGGCAGCGGCAGGCCGCCTTGATTGCGCTCTCGGTCTATCACGAGTTGAAGCATGTCATCCTGGTCGACGAGGATGTGGACATCTTCGACACCAATGACGTGCTGTGGGCGATGACTACGCGCTATCAGGGCGATGTGAGCACCATCTTCATCCCCGGGGTCATCGGCCACGTCCTGGACCCATCGCAATCGCCGGATTACAGCAATTCCATTCTGCGCCGAGGTGTTTCCTGCAAAACCATCTTCGACTGCACCGTTCCCTGGTCTCTCAAAGAGCAATTCGTGCGCGCCCAGTTCCTCGATGTTGATCCGGCGCCGTTCATGACGCCCTCCAAAAAGCCGTTGGATCTCTGAAACAAACCGTTTTCGATCCGTGAGAGATGAAGATGACTGCCGCGAATCCGCAATCCATATCGTCCATGAAGGATGCCGCGTCTGGCGGCTTGAACGCCAGCCTCCTGCTCCATGCCTTTTCACGCTTCAAAGCGGAGATCGGCATGGTGCTGGGAGTGGCCGTCTGCCTTGCGATCTGGTTCATGCCGGCACAGCAGGGCCTGCCCGCGCAGGGCCAGCATTGCCTCGCTCTGAGTCTTCTGGCAGTGGTCTGGTGGGCCTTCGGCGTTGTCCATCCGGGTTTCACTTCGCTCATCCTGCTGGTTGCCTGGGTGCTGACCAAAACGGCTGAGCCGGCTATCGTCTTCCGCCTTTGGACTTCACCACTGATGTATCTGGTCATCGGCGGCTACCTGATTGCGGCCGCGGTGGATGTCTCCGGGCTGGGCCGGAGAATCGCCTACCATTTCATCCTGCGCTTTGTCACCGGCTACAAGAGCATCATCGCTTCCTGCTACATTCTCGGCTTCCTGCTCAGCATCATCATTCCTCATCCCTGGCCGCGCTCCTTCATGATCATGTCGGTGATGGCGATCATCATCAAGTCAGCCAAGCTGGAGGCCAAGTACGCGGCGCAGATCGGACTGACCGTCTTTGCCGCTTCCTGCCCGACTTCCATGATCCTGCTCACCGGTGACAGCACGCTGAACGTGGTGGCGATGAACTTTGGCGGCGTGCAGGCGAGCTGGCTCAAGTGGATCGTCTGCATGGGCGTGCCCGGAGTGGCCGCCAGCATCCTGCTGTTTTTGATCCAGATTACGTTCTTCCCGGCGCCCAAGGAGTTTGTGGTTGAAAAGCAGGAGATTGCCTCGCTGCTCTCCGATCTGGGACCGGCCACGCCAAAGGAAAAGTCGGTGATCGCATGGGTTTTCCTCGCGGTCTGCTTCTGGGTGACCGATTTCATGCACCATATTCATCCGGGCTGGATAGCCGCCGCGGCTGCATTGGCGATGACCCTGCCGCGTATCGGCGGCGTCTTGAAGGCCTCGGACTGGGGCAAGGTCAATATCGGCACGCTCTTCTTTCTGACGGCGGCGCTGGGGATTGGAACCGTGGGTGACGGAACCGGCATGAACAAGTGGGTGGCATCCGTAGTGCTGCCGGCGCATGTTCCGGTGAATCCCTTTGTCTTTGCGCTGGTGGTGACGGCCTTCGCGGTTCTCATTCACATGGTGCTGGGAAGCGTGCTGGCGGTGATGGGCATCGTGACGCCGGCAGTGATTGCCTTTGCCGCGGGCTCGGGGATGTCTCCACTGGTTGCCTCACTGCTGGTCTATACGGCGGTCAACCAGCAGTATCTGCTCCCTTTTCACAATATGGCGCTTCTTGTCGGCGAGGGCGAGCAGGGAGGCGGCTATGGCTCCAAGGAGGTCTTTCGCCTTGGCCTTCCCTTGACGGTCTTTGTCTTCATCCTGACGATTTGCATCGAGATTCCCTGGTGGAAGATGATCGGTTTGATTCACTAATTGGGTTCAAAAGAGATGCGGGCGCGATGAGAAAGCAGGTCCGGCAATGGGAAAACGCGGACGGCAGGTTGGATGTATTTCGTTTGAGTGTAAGTTTTTTCCGGCCTGACGCTCTGGCCATGATTAAGTACATTGTGTAAAAATCTGACCAGAGGCAAAGGCTGCCGATTGGCTGTCTGGCGGAGGTATGCTCCTCGCCGCGCCCCGCATTCTCGCGCAGGACGGTGTACAAGATGAGAAGCACTTATAAAAGCCGGAAGAAGGAAATCGTGGCGCAGACGGACCCCCAGGTCGAGAAGCGGAGCGGCGCGGCCATGGATTCACGGGAAAAGCTGCTGGCCGCCGCGCTCCATCTTTTTGCCACGCATGGCGTCGACAGCGTCACCGTGCGCGATATAGCCAATACCGCTGGCGTGAACTCCGCCTTGGTGGGCTACTATTTCCGCGGCAAGGAAGGCTTGCTGTCGCAGCTCTATCGCGATCACTGCGAGCCGATGAACGCGGAGCGCATTCGGCTCTTGGAGAGCTTCAGCCGGAGAAACACAGTTCCCTCATTGCACAAGGTTCTGGAGGCGTTTGTTCGCCCCTCTCTGAAGATCACCAAGGGACCCACCGGGCTTTCGGAATTCACCCGGCTGCGCGCCTTGCTGGCGGTGGAAAATTCTTCGATGCTGGAAACTCTGGTCGCGGAGAATTTTGATCGATCTTGCACAATATTTATCCATGCCTTGCATCGCGCTCTTCCGCATCTCACCTATGAAGATGTGCTGTGGCGCTTTCATTTCATGCTGGGTACCATCAACTACACGGCGACTGGACCGGATCGCATCTCGATCTTCTCGGATGGAAGGTGCAATCCTCTCAAGGTCAACGACACGATGCGGGAACTGATCCAGTTCCTGGAAGCTGGGTTTCTAGCGCCGCCAAGCCGCTCGAAGGCGGAACAGGCCAAGGCGGCGTTGGCGAAAACCGAAGCCGCTACCAACCAGAAGACCGCTGGCAAGAAGACGGCCGCCAAGAAGAAGGCCTTGCCTGCGCACAAAACGAGAACAACTCGCTGAACCGATCGATGAGCAGCGAACAGACCGGAATGATCGCACTCCAATGAACTGAAAAAGATTTAAGTCTTCTGAAGGAGGATGGTATGACGGCAAAATATCTGCGTATGAAGATGGTTCCCTCCAGCGTCGATCTGGGCCTGCTGTTTCTGCGGGTTGGGTTGTGCGCAAGCCTTTTCCTGAAGCATGGAGTGGAAAAGATTCTTCACTTTGGCAGCATGGCACAGCACTTTCCCGACCCGTTTCATCTGGGTCCAGGGACGGGGCTGGCCTTTGCCCTTCTGGGCGACAGCATCTGTTCGATGCTCATCATCCTGGGCCTGGCGGCGCGCTGGGCGGCGCTGGTGAGCTTCGCCAATATCTTCATCGCCTGGGCACTGGTTCATCACTTCCTCTTTTTCGGTCATGAGGGCGATCACGGCGAGGTGATTGTCCTGTACTTGGCGGGACTGCTGGCGATCTTCGTCGCCGGGCCGGGGAAGTTCAGCCTGGATGAGCGCTTCGGAGGATGATCCTTGCGGGCTTTGAGAGGCAGGCCTGGGAGGCGATTCGCCGCCCTTGATCGATGCGTATGAGCCGGGGTGTGATGCCCATTCTGCAGATTTTCGATGCCGCTTACGGGTTGCTCTGCGCGCATGCCAGGGAAGCGTATCCGCGGGAATGCTGCGGCATGCTTTTGGGGATGCAACGCGCGGATGCGCAGGTGGTTCGAATGGCGGTGCGGAGGGAAAATGCTGAAGCCGGTTCAGGGACTCACCGTTATGCGATTTCTCCCCGAGCCCTGGCCGAAGCGCATGCGATGGCGGCGCGCCTTGGCCTGCAGGTGCTTGGCTTCTATCACTCTCATCCCGATTGCACGGCTCAGTGGTCGTCCGCCGATCTGGCCGAAGCGCATTGGATCGGCTCCTCCTATCTCATCGTTTCCGTTGCCAAGGGCGCCGCAAGCGATGCGCGATCCTTTCTGCTGAAAAAAGACGCGGAGGGAGAAAAGCGCTTTGTCGAGCAAGAAATTTGCCGCCTAGACGGCGAAGTCCAGCTCATTGATCTTCCTTCCAGACGTAGGCGCCTGCCTGGGGCAGTCCCACATGCGCCAGCACGCGGCTAACGTACTGCCGCGCCATTCCAGTCAAGTCAGCCGGGTGGTCATAGAAGGCGGGGATAACAGGGAAGATGGTGGCGCCGGCCTGCGCGGCTTGCAGCATGTTGCGCAGATGAATCTGATTGAAGGGCGTCTCGCGGACGCACAAAATCAGCGGCCTGCGCTCTTTCAGCGTGACATCCGCGGCGCGGCTGATCAGGCTGTCCGCCAGTCCGTTGGCGACTTTGGCGAGCGTGCCCATCGAGCAGGGCAACACGATCATCCCGTTGCTGGGATGGCTGCCGCTGGCGATCGGCGCTCCTATATCGCTGTCGGCGTGCTGCACGGTCTTGGCCGGTACGGCTCCCAGGAGAGTTCGCACCGGATCGCCGCCGGTAGGCTGGCCGAGTTCTTCCACCATGACCCGTTGCGCGCTCTTCGAGGCAATGAAGTGAATGCGCGCCACGCGGTCGTCTGCCTCCAGCGCTTTAAGGATCTCCCGCCCTAAGACCGAACCGGAGGCTCCGGTCATGGCCAGCGTGATTGTGGATTTCATAAAAGCCAATCCCCCCACTGATTACACAATAGAGTAAAAACCCGAAAAGAAACATAATAAATCGTTTCACTACGGCAGCATTTTCGGAAGATTCGATGCAGCTTTTGCGCCCGGCGCAAAACAGAACGCCTCCAACCGTACCGCCTGCCGGTGCGACCGTATTATTTTCTTGACTAACGATTACACAGAATAGTAACACTACAGAGTAAAGAATTGGCGATAAAAATGCCATCGCCATGGGCGGAATTGATCCTCGGAAAGGCTGGACAGCGAGCCGGAAACTCTGGCTTTCCCTCCTCAACGAGGATCGGGCGGAGAAGATGGAGCAAGCTTGCCTGACATCTTCCTCGTTCCAAGATTGCCCGTGCAAGGGGCTGGAATCGCCAGACGCGTTGCCGTACTGTGCGGCCGCGAACGTGTATTTGGGATCGGGAGACGAACGACGCGGAGCTTCTTTGAAACGCCGCACTGGATGAGAGGAATTTATGAGGCCACATCGCAATAGCTTTTTTGCGTCGCGCACATCGCGCGCGCTCTCGCTTGCCGGCGGCAAGCGGAACAACTTCTGGAGCCTGACGCTCGGTTTGGCGTTGCTGCTCTTCGGCGTCCTGCAGTGCGGCCTTCCCGCCGCGGCGCAGTCTTCTTACGGTTCGGTCGTCGGCACGGTGACCGACTCCACGGGAGCCGTTCTTCCGGGCGTAACCGTTTCGCTGGTGAATACCGGCACATCGGAGCATCACAGCGTCAAGTCGGACGAGCATGGAAGCTACCAGTTCGTCAATCTGCTTCCGGGCGTGTATAGCATCAAGTTCGAGCATCCGGGCTTCAAAAAGATGGACCGCGAGAATGTGGAAGTGCAGACCTCGACCGTCGCGCGCATTGATTTGGCGATGGAAGTGGGCGCGGTTGAGCAAGTGGTGGAAGTGACCAGCTCGGCTCCCGCGATCGACACCCAGTCGTCCACGGTGGGCGCGGTCATCGAAGGCAAGGTCGTGGAAGAGACGCCGCTCAATGGCCGCAACGTGATGAATCTGATCGCGCTGGCCCCCGGCGTGGTCCCGCAGGGTTCTTCCAGCGGCAGCGTGCAGTCCAACCAGCACGGCGGCACCTTCTCCAACCCGGCTGGCTGGGGCAACTACCAGATCGGCGGCGGCATGGCCGGTCAGAGCGCGACCTATGTCGACGGCCAGCCCTTGAATGGCACCCAGAACAACTCGCCGGTGCTGGTTCCTGCCCAGGACATCGTGCAGGAGTTCCGCGTCGAGACCAACACGGTCAGCCCCGAGTTCGGCCGTTTTGCCGGCGGCGTGGTGAATATGACCACCAAGCAGGGCAGCAACAGCTTCCATGGGACCGCCTATGAGTACCTGCGCAACAAGGTTGTGAACGCCAACGACTTTTTCAGCAAGCAGGCCGATCAGCCGCGCGCTGAATGGACCCAGAACCAGTATGGCGTTTGGGTCGGCGGCCCGATCAAGAGGGACAAAGCTTTCTTCTTTGGGGCATGGGAGGGCTTCCGTCTCCGCCTGGGCGATCCAAACACCAACATTGAGGTTCCCACGACGGCTGAAATGGGCGGCGACTTCAGCGCGTTGATCGGCTCCGGCTCGCCCGTTACTGGCACCGACGGCTGCGGCAACACGATCTATGGGCAGGACCCGAACAATGCCTGGGCGATCGGCTCGATCTACGATCCGGCGCTTCATTTTGGCGCCCCCGGCACCGCGCCTTACACCTGCGTCTTTGCCGGCAACAAGATGACTTACCACGATACCACGGGTTCCTATCTCATCAACCACTACTACACTCCGAAGACCGGAGATGGAAAGACGGTTGCCGGTCCCAATAGCGCCTATAACCTTTGGTCCGGCAACGGCGCATCCGGATCGGATTACGACCAGATCACCGGCCGCGTCGATTTGAACCTGAGCGCCGTCCAGCGCATCTTTGCGCGTTACACCAACTGGGTGGCCGATACCATCGCCGAAGATCCCTTCCAGAATGGATACGGCAAGCCGGGCGAGAAGCACCAGACGCACATGGCCGTCCTGGGCGACACCTATACCATCAACGACAAGACCATCGCCGATCTCCGCCTGTCCTACTCCGGCATGCACTGGGATTCGATGGCTCCCAGTGCCGGCAGGGATATGAGTGTCTACGGGGGCGACTGGTCGGCGATTGGCGGGCTGGCAACCTACAAGCAGAACCTCGATCCAGGCCTGCCGGGCAACGGTCCCATTTGGGGTCTCTTCATGGATGTTACCCAGGAGTCCTACGACAACATCCTGAGCGCCACCGGCAGTTTGACCCGGATCGCCGGCCGTCATACGCTGAAGATCGGCGGCGAGTGGCGCTACACCAACTACAGCAACATTGCCGACAACTCAGCCAGTGGCCAGTACATCTTCGTCAACGCTCCTGTCTATACGCACTATGCCTGGAGCGATCTGCTGCTCGGCACGCCGATCAACGGAACTGCCCAAACGACGAAAGAGGTTGGCCTGCAGATGTTCTATGCCGGCGCCTATGTCATGGATAGTTACCAGATGAGCCAGAAGCTCACCTTAAACTATGGCGTGCGCTGGGAGCAGCCGGGCGCCTTCCGTGAACACCATGATCTGAATACCGTATTCCTGCCGAATATAACTGACTCCACGGCGGGCGTGGGAGGTTCGGGTACAGGCGAGCCTGGTCTTCTGGCGCTGGTCAACAGCTCCGACTATAAGTACTTATCCGTAAATAACAACCGTTTGCCTCCAGCAGATCATCGCAGCCGC
>CAYVGW010000022.1:0-37607 GCA_964450895.1 uncultured Occallatibacter sp.
TCGGAGGGAGGCTTTTCGGAGGGAGGCTTTTCGGAGGGAGGCTTTTCGGAGGGAGGCTTTTCGGAGGGAGCAGGGGCATTTATGCCCCTGAAGAGAGACTTGGGCAGTCTGGCCTTTAGGCCCGGGGCTGAAGCCATGTGGTTTCAGGCGTAAATTCAGGGGCATAATTGCCCCTGCTCCCTCCAGATGATTTCAAATGCGATTGCCATGGGTCTTTGCGACCGCCCAGCCCGATGCGAATCACATGGTCCGCCGCGTAACCGGCAGCGTGAGCAACTTCGACCAGCGAAGTTCATCGATCAACTGCTTCACGGCTCTGTCACCGGCGCGGCAGGGTGCGTGGAGGTGCGAATGGGCGTTTGGCTGGCCCAGGGCCGCTGCGCGGGGCGTCCGCGGCGGGGAAATGCGCGCAGATAGAGCGGGGCCAACTCAATTTTTTCCCGGTCGAGAGCCGGGTAGCCCGCGACAATCTCGCTTGCATTCGTTCCCTGCTCCAGCATGGCGGCGACCAGTTCGACGGGAATGCGCGTGCCGCGATAAACAGGCGTGCCGCGCATGATCTCCGGATCGCAGACGATCATCTCCTCGGCCTTCCTGAGCCGCTGCAAATCGCGGGCAACCTGCTGGCGGGCGGCCTTCACCTGCACCACCAGCGCCGGCCCCTCCGCCACGGAGACGCTGTCGGAGCTTGGCGAAGCCTCTATCGCCCTGGCCACTTTGCGGCGCGTGGCCAGCGGCAGAAGCCGGACGCCCTCCGCCTCAAGCCGGAGGTAAATGACCTGATCTTCCGTCAAGAATCGCTGAACTTTCTGACCTGCACGCGACCGGATAGGCCGAATGAGACGTCCGTCAATCAGCTTGTGGATTGACTTGAGCGGCAGCCTGGCCACTGCGGAGGCTTGCGCGGGCAGGGGAATCGCATTTGAACTTCGCCACACGCCTATCATTCTCGCGATACTCATGCGGGCGGCTTTTCGGAGGGAGCAGGGGCATTTATGCCCCTGAAGAGAGACTTGGGCAGGCTGGCCTTTAGGCCCGGGGCTGAAGCCCTGTGGTTTCAGGCGTAAATTCAGGGGCATAAATGCCCCTGCTCCCTCCAGATGATTTCAAATGCGATTGCCATGCTTGCGCGGGGGGGTAGGTTCGGGCCAGCATGATTTAATTCTACCCCTAATCGGGAAGATTTATCCGGACAATTTGAAAAGTTACGGGATCGCTGGCATTTCCGGCGTTTCAAGCCGGGAAGGTCAACCGAAATGCGAATTTTTGCGTCAAACTTGGGCTTTCAGGCGTCACTATAGAGTCAGCGGCCTGCGCGGGGAGATCTAAACATTCCCCGTGAAAAGCAAACGCAGGTCCTTCGACTCCGCAGTTCGCAAAGTTCGCGAACTGCTCCGCTCAGGATGACAGAGTTGTTGGAAGATTCATGTGAGGAACGATTTGAGACGCATTTTTGAGATGAGCTGTTTGGTTGTGCTGGGGCTGGCGGCGACGGGCTGCCAGAAGAAGCCGGTGGCGGCGGCGGGCGCCGGAATGCAGGCGATGCCGGTGCAGACGGCGACGGTGACGATGCAGCCGGTGGCGCAGTCCAGCGAGTATGTGGCGACGATCAAGTCGCGGCGCTCGGCCACGCTGCAGCCCCAGGTGAGCGGCGTGCTGCGGGCGATCCTGACGCACTCCGGTGAAGCGGTGAAGGCTGGCCAGGCGCTGATGGAGATCGATCCGCAGATGCAGAAGGCGGCGGTGGACGCGGCGCGGGCGACGGAGCGGCAGAAGAAGGCGCTCTTTGATTACAACACGGTCGAGATCGAGCGGCAGCGCAAGCTCTTCGAGGCGGGGGTGACCAGCAGGGACGCCTTCGACCAAGCCAAGCAGACGCATGATAACGCCAAGGCGGATTATGAATCGGCGGCGGAGCTGCGCAAGACGCAGGAGGCGCAACTGGCCTACTACACCATCCGCGCGCCCTTTGACGGCGTGGTGGGCGACATCCCGGTGCATGTGGGCGACTACGTTTCCGCCGCCACGATGCTGACCACGGTGGACGAGGGCAAGGAACTGGAGGCGTACATCTACATTCCCACGGAGCGGGCCGGACAGGCGCGGCTAGGGCTGGATGTGGAGCTGATGGACGACTCCGGCAAGGCGCTGGACAAGACGAAGATCAATTTTCTTTCGCCGCAGGTGGATAGCACCTTGCAGGGGATTCTGGTGAAGGCGCCGGTACACGCCTCGCCGGAGCTGCTACGCAATGCGCAGATGGTCAAGGCGCGGGTAATCTGGAGCACCTCGCCGATGGCGGTGGTGCCCGTGCTGGCGGTGATTCGACAGGGCGGGCAGAGCTTTGTGTACGTGGCGCGCAAGCAGGGGCCTATGACCATGGCCACGCAGACTTCGGTTGTGCTGGGCGATACGGTAGGCAACAGCTACGCGGTCTCTAGCGGGCTGAATCCGGGCGACAAGGTAATTGTGTCCAGCACGCAATTTTTGGTGAATGGAATGCCGGTTGTGCCGCTAGGTGGGTAAGGGGTTCACTTCTTCACTCATAACTGTCTTGCAATTTCGCTGCCACGTCACGAATGCCAGCTTGCTGGAAAGGGAGTAACTCTTGTTTGTTGATTTCTTTATTCACCGGCCGGTCTTTGCGACGGTTTGCGCGCTGTTGATTATTCTTGGCGGAGCAGTGTGCATTCCCACGCTTCCGGTGGCCATGTATCCCAATCTGGCGCCGCCGCAGATCGGGGTCAGTTGCAATTATGTGGGCGCGAATGCCGATACCGTGGAGAAGGCGGTGACCATTCCGCTGGAAGAGGCGATCAACGGCGTCGAGGGGATGCGCTACATCAGCTCGTCCAGCACCAACAGCGGCACCAGTTCGATCACCGTGACCTTCCAGACGGGATACGACCTGGACATTGCCGCGGTGGATGTGCAGAACCGCGTGGCCAGCGCCCAGGGCCGCCTGCCGGCAGCGGTGAACCAGACCGGCATCAGCATTACCAAGGCCAACAGCAACTTTGTCTTCGGCGCGGGCTTTTACACGCTGGACGGACGCTACTCGCCGGAATTCATCTCGAATTACCTGGATGTCTATGTAAAAGACGCCCTCAAGCGCGTTCCCGGAGTGGGCGATGTAATGATCTTTGGCGAGCGCAAGTATGCCATGCGCATCTGGCTGGACCCGGTGCGGCTGGCGGCGCGCAACCTGACGGCGACCGACGTGGTGAGTGCGCTGGCAGAGCAGAATGTCGAGATACCCGCCGGTCAGCTTGGCCAGCCGCCTTCGGATAAAACGCAGGCTTTTCAGGTTCCGGTGCGCGTGGTGGGCCGCCTGACCTCGCCTGCCGAGTTCGACAAGATTATCGTGAAGAATTCCGCCAACGGACTGGTGCTGCTGAAGGATGTGGGCCACTCCGAGGTGGGCGCGGAGGACTATAGCTCCACGCTGAAGTACATGGGAATGGATGCGAATGGCATCGGCGTCATGCAGCTTTCCAATGCCAATGCGCTGGAAGTGGATCGTGCCGCCAAGGCCGCGCTGGCGGAGCTGTCGAAGAGCTTTCCTCCCGGCTTGAAGTACGCCATCGCCTTCGACTCGACGACCGTGGTGGGCGATTCGATCCGCGAGGTTCTGCAGACGCTGGCCATCGCAGTGGTTATCGTCATCACTGTTATCTTTCTTTTCCTGCTGGATTGGCGCGCGACGATTATTCCCGCTGTCACCATTCCGGTTTCGCTCGTCGGCACCTTCGCTTTCATCAAGCTCTTCGGCTTTTCGGTCAACTCGCTGACGCTGTTCGGCATCACCCTGGCCACCGGCCTGGTGGTGGACGACGCGATTGTAGTGATCGAAAACGTGCAGCGGCACATTCATCTGGAACACTCCGACCCGCACGCCGCCACCAGCCGCGCCATGGGCGAGGTGACCAGCGCGGTCATCGCCACTTCGCTGGTGCTCATCGCCGTCTTTGTGCCGGTCTCGTTCTTTCCCGGCACCACGGGCATTCTCTACCGGCAGTTCTCGCTGACCATCGCCTTTGCCATCGCCATCTCGGCCTTCAACGCGCTGACGCTTTCACCGGCGCTGTCGGCCATGTTCCTGCGCGGCGAAGAAGACCGCCCCAAGCAGTTGGACTTCCTGCACATTGAGCCGCTCTCGCGCCTCTTCGCGCGCTTCATTCACTCCACCGACGCGCAGATCAGTTGGCTCTCCGAGACCTACGGCAAGGCGATTCACGGCGCGCTGCGCGTGCGCTATCTGCTGCTGGTGCTCTTCTTCGGCGGCTTGGGAGCTACGTTTTATATGTATCAGCACGTACCCACCGGCTTCATTCCTCAGGAGGATCAGGGCTTCCTGATGGTGATTGTGCAGGCGCCGCCGGGTTCGTCGCTGGCTTATACCGGCAATCTGGCAGAGCGCGCCGAGGCCATTCTGCACTCCAATCCCGACATTGCAGGCGCCTTCTCCGTGATGGGTTTCAGCTTCAGCGGCGGCGCCTCGAATGCCGGCATGATGTTTGTCTCCACCAAGCCCAGCGATCAGCGGCGTGGCAAAGGCCATTCGGCGGCCGACATTGTGGCCGACCTTTCGCCCAAGCTGATGAGCCTGATGTTCGCGCCCAACGGCGGCATGGTGATGATTGTTCAGCCACCAGCGGTGAACGGCGTGGGCAGCTTTGGCGGATTCGATTTTGTCTTGCAGGATACGGGCATGAACACGCTCAGCGACCTGGATCGCGTGGCGCATCAGATGGTGGGCGCGGCGCGGCAGGGCCATGAACTGACCGGCCTGTACACCTCGTTCTCCGCCAACGATCCGCAGGTGCTGGTGACTATCGACCGCGAGAAGGCCAAGGCGCTGAATATTCCGCTCTCGCAGATCACCACCACGCTGAGCGTCTTCATGGGTTCGGAGTACATCAACGACTTCGATTTCAACAATCGCACTTATCGCGTCTTTGTGCAGGCTGACCAGCCCTTCCGCATGAAGGCGCGCGATCTGCACAGCTACTATGTGCGCTCCGACTCCGGCCAGATGGTCCCGCTGGACAATATCGTCAGCGTGGCGGAGAGCGCTGGGCCGCCGGTGATCTCGCACTATAACCTCTTCCGCTCGGTGGATATTTCCGGCTCGCCCGCGCCGGGACGCAGCAGTGGGCAGGGATTGGCGTCGATGGAGGCGCTCGCAAATAAAACGATGATGCCGGGGATGAAGTTCGAGTGGACCGGGCTGACGCTGGACGAGATTGAATCCGGCGGCAAGACGATGCTGATCTTCGGCCTCGGCTTGCTGGTGGTTTATCTCACGCTTTCGGCGCAGTACGAGAGCTTTGCGCTGCCGTTCATTATTCTGCTGGCCGTGCCCATGGCCGTGCTGGGCGCGCTGGGGCTGGTTGCGTGGCGCGGGTTTGCCAACGATGTCTATTGCCAGATCGGCTTGGTGATGCTGATCGGCTTGTCGGCCAAAAACGCGATTTTGATTGTCGAGTTTGCCGAACAGTTGCGCCGTAAGGGGCGCTCGATTGCCGACGCCGCCGCCGAGGCCGGCGCGCTGCGGTTGCGGCCGATTCTGATGACCTCGTTCGCCTTCATTCTGGGCGTGCTGCCGCTGGCCTTCGCCACCGGCGCGGGCGCGCTGGGACGCCGCTCGGTGGGCACGACTATCGTCGGTGGAATGCTCTTCTCCACGCTGCTGAATCTCTTCTTCATCCCGGTGCTGTACGTGATTCTCAGCCGCCTGCTGGGGCGCGGGGATGCGGCGGGGGCCGCAGAGGGCGCCACACAGGAGATTGTCACAGAGTAGCGCCGGCCTCCCGGCCGGCTGTCGCGTGGACCTCCCGGTCCACGCCGCGCTCAATGCCAATAGGGAAAACTCTGTAACTAATCAATCCTTTACAGAGCGAAATGGTGCAGTTTTCACGAATCGCACCATTTCACCCTGTTGCATCAAAATACCTCTTGGCGCATACTGGTTCTATGAGAACCAGCATCACACTCGAAGAAGAGGCCTATCAGCTTGCAACACTCTATGCCAAGGGCCGGGGAGTCACTCTAAGCACGGCGATCAGCGAAATGGTGTGCAAAGGCGCCGCGCCGTCACGCTCCTCCCCTCCGCTGCGCCTGAAAAGAGCGCCCAACGGACTCCTGATCTTTGACGGAACGGGCAGGACCATCACCCCCGAGATGGTAAAGGAATTTCAGGAGGACGAGATTGAGTAAGCCGAGGTATCTGCTTGACGTGAACGTCTTGATCGCCCTCGCAGATCCCACACACATTCATCACCGTGCGGTCATGAAGTGGTTTAATGCTCCCGGTCTCGATTGGGGGCTTTGCGCCTTTTCCGAAGCCGGCTTTCTCCGCATTACGACGAATCCGAAGGGCGGTTCGTACATAGTTGAGGAAGCAACCGCTTTTTTGGCTGGATTGGCCAGCCACCCTGGTTACCGATATTGGCCGATTACTGCCGGTTGGTCTGCTCTTGTGACGCCAATTCGTGAGCGAATTTTCGGACATCAGCAGATCACAGACGCCTATTTGCTCGGACTCGCGATAAAAGAAAACGGAGTTCTGGTCACGCTGGACAAGGCATTCAAGTTTCTGGCCGGTGAGCGGTACAGCAAGCACTTGCTGGTTTTGGAGTGATCGCGCGTTACATACGCGGCATACAATTACCCTTCATTGCGCCTTCTGATGCGCGATGACGAAATCCTTGATGCGCTCGTAGACTTCGCCGGTGACAATGCCGTACTCGAATAAATCCTGTTTTGTGCGGTAGGGGCGGAAGCGGACAATGCGTCCGGCCCAGGAGCGCGTCATGCCGGGAATCTTCAGCAACTCTTCCACGGTGGCATGATTAATGTCGATGCGCGCTACGGACGGCGGGGCATTCTCGGAGGTTTTGGGCACGCCGCGCGTGTCGCTATCCTGATTTTGCGCCGTTGCGGCCATACACACACAGAGCAGCGCAACCGTCAACGCCGTACATCGCATCCATATTCGCACGGATTCATTCTCCGCTCTTCGCGCGCTCTCTGCAAGAAAATTTGACACAGCACCCCGTCATGCCTTATGGTTTGAATCAGATGCAGAGCCACCGCCATCACGGTCACCACCATCATCATGGACACTCCATGCCGGCGGACTGCTATGGCCTGATCTAAACGGCCAGAGAGATCGAAAAACATCCAGCCCGCCGGCGACCACGCTGAGCGGGTTTTTTCATGCGCGGCCGCCGATCCGATCAACCCCAAAGATCCCCACTACAAAGGAAGAAAATGAGCAACGTGAATCCCGTAATCGATTTTGACAAGATGGACGGCCTGGTTCCCGGAATCGTCCAGGACGCCAACACCGGCGAGATGCTGATGCTGGGCTTTTTGAACCCCACAAGCTACGCCAAGACGCTGGAGACGGGCTTTGTCACCTTCTGGAGCCGTACCCGCCAGAAGCTCTGGATGAAGGGCGAAACCAGCGGCAACCGCCTGCGCGTGGTCACCGCCGCCACCGACTGCGACAACGACACGCTGCTCTTCCGCGTGGTCGTCGAGGGCGACGGACTGGTCTGCCACGAAGGCACCGTCAGTTGCTTCACCAAACCCATCGCGCTGGACGCAACCGCGCAGAAAGAGGCCGCACGTGGCTAACAAACTCAGACTCGGCATTCCCAAGGGAAGCCTGCAAGATGCAACCATCGCTCTGTTCAAACGCGCCGGCTGGAATATCTACGCCGATGGGCGCTCCTACTTTCCTTCGATCGACGATCCGGAGATCGAGTGCATGCTGATTCGCGCGCAGGAGATGGCGCGCTACGTGGATCACGGCGTGCTGGACGCGGGGCTGACCGGCATTGATTGGGTCGTCGAGAGCGGCCTGGATCTGACCAGCATTACTTCGCTGACGTATTCCAAGCAGAGCCGCCGCAAGGTGCGCTGGGTGCTGGCCGTGCCGGAAAACTCCGGCTTCGAGAAGGCCGAAGATTTGGAAGGCAAGATCGTGGCGACGGAGCTGGTGGAAGTGAGCAAGCGCTACTTCGCCTCCAAGGGCGTGAACGTGAAGGTCGAATTCAGTTGGGGCGCGACGGAAGTGAAGCCGCCCACGCTGGCTGACGCCATTGTGGAAGTGACCGAGACGGGCAGTTCGCTGAAGGCCAACCGCCTCAAGATCATCGACACCATCATGGAGAGCGAGACGCATCTGATCGCCGGCAAGAACGCCATCGCTGACGATTGGAAGCGCGAGAAGATCGATCAAATTGCGCTGATGCTGCGCGGCGCCATTGATGCGCAATCGCAAGTGGGGTTGATGCTGAACGTGAAGCGCGAGGATCTGGAGACGGTGCTGGCCGTGCTGCCCGCGCTGAATTCTCCGACGATTTCGCAGCTCTCGAACTCCGAGTGGGTCGCGGTGAATACGATTGTGGAAGAGCGCGTGGCGCGCGATGTGATTCCCAAGCTCAAGGCCGCGCGCGCCGCGGGCATCGTCGAGTATCCGCTGAACAAAGTTGTGCTGTAGTCGTTTTCACATTGTTGAATTTTGGGTGCCCCACCCTCGCCGCGTCTTTGTTTTTGCGGCTAGGGTGGGAGACCGCAAACCTTAATCAGCAAAGTTTTGTAACAGGGCACGACTTCAGTCGTGCCGAAAACGGCAACAAAAACACTCGGGCTTTAGCCCCTGCGGGAATCAGAGAACGGCCATGAAACTCATCAAGACCAAAGGTAGAGGAACTCGGAAAACAGAGGAACTCCTCGCTGCTCTCGAACAACGCGGCGGCGCGGCGCTGGATGCGGTGCTGCCCGCCGTCAAGAAGATTGTGAATGATGTGCGCAAGCAGGGCGACCGCGCGCTGCTCCGTTATGCCGCGCAATTCGATGGCCTCAGCAGCGCGGATGCAATGCGCGTCACGCCGGAAGAGATGGCCGCTGCATGGGATGCGATTCCGTTCGCGATGCAACAGGCGCTGACTACCGCAGCCGCGCAGATTCGCAACTTCGCGGTGGCGCAACTGCCTGCTTCCTTCAGCGATGAGCCGGTTCCCGGCCTGATGACGGGGCAGCTTGTGAGGCCGCTGGGCGCAGTGGGTTGCTATGTGCCGAGCGGCCGTCATCCGCTGCCTTCCACGCTGCTGATGACGGCGATTCCCGCGCAGGTGGCGGGCGTCGAGCGCATCGCGGTGGTCTCGCCCAAGCCCGCGCCGGAGACGCTGGCCGCCGCGCATCTGCTGGGCATCACGGAGTTCTATCGCTTGGGCGGCGCGCACGCGGTAGCTGCGTTGGCGTATGGAACCGCAAGTGTTGCGCGCGTGGATAAAATTGTCGGGCCGGGGAATCTCTACGTCACCGCGGCCAAGCGTCTCATTGCCTTTGATTGCGCCATCGATATGCTCGCCGGCCCCACGGAGATTGTGGTTACCAGCGAACGCGGCAATGCGGATGAGATTGCAGCGGACATTGTTGCGCAGGCCGAGCACGATCCAGAGGCGCTGGCCATCTTCATCACGACGCAAGAAAAGCTGGCCAAAGAAGTCATTGCGGAAACAAAAATCCGCAGCCGCAAGAATGCAGTGGCGCGTGAGGCGTTGGAGAAGAACGGCCTCGTCATTCTTGCGGAGGATGTCGAGGAAGCGCGCGCGATTACCAATCGTTTGGCCGCCGAGCATCTTACCGTGGATGCAGCGAGTGATTTGGATTGGGTGATGAATGCAGGCTCGGTTTTCATTGGCCGATGGAGCGCGCAGCCGATGGGCGATTATATCTCCGGGCCGAATCACACGCTGCCCACCGGCGGCATGGCGCGCGTGCGCGGCGGCTTGAGCGTGAATGATTTCGTCAAGCTCATCACCGTGCAGCAGTACTCGTCACAAGCGATGCGCACGCTGGGTCCGCCGGCTGCGCTGCTTGCGGAAGCCGAGGGACTCATCGGCCATGCAGAGGCGATTCGCGCGCGCTTGCAGAATAAAACCAAATCGATTCGCAAGGCAGGCTCTGACTGAGATGAACTTCCGCGAACTCGCTAACTTGCTATTCCGCGAAGCGGAAGCTAACTTGCTGATTTTGTCTACCAACGACTCTCTTCACGCCAGGAGGCCACGTGACGGACGCAAAGCCAACAACCCCTCAACCGCGCGCCCGCGTGCAAGCCATGATGGAGTATCATCCGCCGCTCGGTGATCGCAGCACGCTGCGCCTGGACTTCAACGAGAACACCGTGGCCTGCTCGTCCAAGGTGCGTGAGGCGCTGGGCCGCATCAGCGCGGGCAGCTTGACGCGTTATCCGGAGCGCGCGCCGGTGGAGGCGCTTGTCGCCGCGCATCTCGGCCTTGCCGCCGAGCAGGTGGCGCTCACCAACGGCGTGGATGAAGCGATTCACGTGCTCTTTGAGGCCTTTCTCGAAGCGGGCGACGAACTGCTGCTGCCCGTGCCCACGTACACCATGTACGAGGTTTACTCGTCTGCAACGGATGCGCGCGTGGTGGCCGTGCAGGCCGGTGATGACTTGCAATTCCCCTTCGAGCGCTTGCTCGCGGCCATCACGCCGCGCACCAAGATCATCGCCATCGCCAATCCCAACAGCCCTGCCGGCTCCGTGGCCACGCGCGCACAGCTTATAGAAATTGCGAGTCGCGCGCCGCACGCAGTGGTGCTGGTCGATGAAGCCTACTTCCATTTTCATAATGAAACAGTGATGGATCTGATCGGCGTCGTGCCGAATCTGATGGTGGCGCGGACGTTTTCAAAAGCGTATGGTCTAGCCGGATTACGGCTCGGATTGCTGGCCGGTCCGGTGGAGTTGATGCGCTGGGTGCGGCGCGTGCTCTCGCCGTATAGCGTGAACTCGCTGGCGCTGGCTTGCTTGCCGCCCGCGTTGGAAGACACGGCTTACCTCGATTGGTACGTGAGCGAGGTGCTGGCCGCGCGCGCGGAGTTTGAAGCTGCGCTGGATGAAGCCGGCGTGCGCCGCTGGCCGAGCAGAGCGAATTTTGTCCTCACGGAAATCGGCTCTGGGCACAAGGAGTTTACGCGCTTGATGAGTGCGAAAGGTGTGCTGGTGCGCGACCGCTCGAGCGATCCCGGCTGCGATGGACGCGTGCGCATTACGATAGGGACAAGGGAACAGATGCGGCAGGCGGCTGCGGCGCTGCATGAAGTGCTGGCCGCGCTGCGAACCGAAAGAGAGGCGCAATGAGCGACAAAACAAATCTGGGTGCCCCAGGTCCCGATTCTGGGACCTGGGATACCATTTCAGCCCCACGTACGGCAGGCTTTGAACGCAACACCACCGAGACGCGCATTAGCATCAAGCTGACGATTGAAGGCGGCGGCCACTATAAAATCTCCACCGGCATTCGCTTCTTCGATCACATGCTGGAGCTTTTTACGCGCCACGGCGCATTTGATCTGGAGTTGAAGTGCGATGGCGATCTCGACGTGGATCAGCATCACACGGTGGAGGATGTGGGCATCGCGCTGGGCGAGTGTTTTGACCGCGCGCTGGGCGACAAGCGCGGCATTTTGCGCGCCGGATATTTTTTGATGCCGATGGATGAGACGCTGGCGATTGCGGCTGTCGATCTGAGCGGACGCGCAGCCTTCGCGGTGGAAACCAAGGTGCGCACGCGGCTCGTCGGCGATCTGCAAACGGAGTTGGTGACTGATTTCTTTGAGGGCTTTGCACGCGGCGCGCGCGCCAACATTCACGTGAAGACGATGTACGGCCGCTCGAATCACCATAAGATCGAGGCCATCTTCAAAGCCTTCGCAAGGGCGATGCGCGTGGCTTGCTCGCGGGACAAACAATTGGGCGAGATGCTGCCGTCGACCAAAGGTTTACTGTAATGAAAGGATCGATGTAGTCTCCAATGACTGACATCCTGAGCGACCAAATTGTAGCGCCGACCTCCTGGTCGGCTGTAGCGTGGACCTCCCGGTCCACGCTGGATTTTTCCCAGGATCGCTGATGGGTACTTGGCTTTGTAACAGGGCACGACATTACAGGTTGCGGAAAAACTCGATTGAGGCATGTTTTGTAACCAGGGCACGACATTACAGATTGCGGAAAAACTCGATTGGGGCATGTTTTGTAACCAGGGCACGACTTTAGTCGTGCCGACAGATGGCCGAAAAGAGTGCGGGCTTTAGCCCCTGCGGAAATATGATATGAGTAATATGCACGAATCGGGAGACGAATGAATGCGTGTAACGGTGATTGATTACAAGGCGGGCAATCTGACTTCGGTGCTGAAGGCGCTGCGGCACTTGGGCGCGGAATGCACGGTCACGGACGGTGATCTTGCGCTGGTGGAAGCAGCGGAGCGCATCGTGCTACCGGGCGTGGGCCACTTTCAGGCGACGGAGCGGCTGGATGCGACGGGACTCACCGGCGCGATTCGCTCGGGCGTTGCGCGGGGCGTGCCGTTCCTGGGGATTTGCGTGGGGATGCAGTGGCTCTATGCGGGATCAAGCGAAGCGCCCGCACAACCGGGCCTCGCGCATTTTTCGGAATCGTGCGAACATTTTTCTGAAAGCACGGAAAAAGTTCCGCATGTTGGCTGGAATTCTTTGGATGTTCGGAAAGGTTCGCGGCTGCTTGCCGGAGTTGAACCGGGCGAGTATGTTTATTTCACGCACTCCTACCGCGCTCCTGTCACCGCTGACACCGCGGCCACTACGTTTTATATCGAACCATTCGCGGCAGCGGTGGAGCGCGCGAACGTGATGGGCGTGCAATTTCATCCGGAGAAGTCCGGCGCAACCGGGCTGAAGATTCTAAAGAACTTCTTGGAGGTTGAATAATGAAGCTCGATTACACACTCACTCTCGCAGACTACAAAGCAGCTCAACGCCTCCACATACGCCAAAAACTTAGCAGGCGCATTAATCTTTCGTCTTGGTTTATTGGGGTTCCTATTCTGGCTGTTCTCGGAATGGTGTTTTTTATCAAGGTAGGTAGATTCATGCATATCGATATAGGCGGGTTCATTCATTTGGACGCAATATTCTTTGGACTCGAATGTGGGTTGATATATTTTGCGATTTATTTGCCAATCGGACGTTCGCGTAGAATGCGTAAAAACTTTAATCAGACATTTTCACACTCTCCAAACAATCGAATTATCTCTATCGATATCGATGATAATTGTATATTTAGTTCTTTGCCAGGAGTGTGTGAAGGAAAGATCTTCTGGAATGCAATCGAAGCGTTTGCGCAGGACGATAAAATTACACTACTTTACACGGCCGAAAATCGTTTCTTATATTTCCCAACTAGTGTACTCTCGCCAGAACAACGAACCGAACTCAACGAAATTGTCATTCGCCACGGATTGAGGAAAGAAAAATGATAACCAAACGCATCATCGCCTGCCTGGACGTGCATGACGGGCGCGTTGTGAAGGGCGTGCAGTTTCTCGATCTGATTGATGCGGGCGATCCGGCTACGCAGGCGGCGCGCCACGCGCGCGAGGGCGCGGACGAGATTGTGCTGCTGGACATTACCGCGACGCACGAGGGCCGCGCGACGCTGCTCGACACGGTGCGCAGAACGGCGCGCGAGTTGTTCGTGCCCTTTTGCGTGGGCGGCGGCATTCGCACGGCGGAGGATGCGGCGCAGGTCTTCGAGGCCGGCGCGGACAAGGTGAGCGTGAACTCGGCCGCGTTGAATAATCCGCATCTCATCGACGACATCGGCCGCAGCTTTGGCGCGCAGGCCGTGGTTGTGGCCATCGATGCGCGGCGTGACCCGGAGGCTGCTGATCCGGTGCGCGATGCGCAAGTGTATGTGCAGGGAGGGCGCAAGTTGGCTGGCCGCCGCGTTGTCGAATGGGCGCGCGAGGCCGAGGAGCGCGGCGCGGGCGAGATTCTGCTCACCAGCATGAACTCCGACGGAATGCGCACCGGCTTTGATTGCGAACTGACCGCGGCGGTGAGCGAGGCCGTGGGCATTCCGGTGATCGCCTCGGGCGGCGCGGGAACGGTCGATCATTTTGTCGATGTCTTCGGACGCGGCAAGGCCGATGCAGCGCTGGCCGCCAGTATTTTTCATTTCAAAATTTCGAGCGCGCGTTCGCTCAAAGAAGAGCTGGCCAAGGCCGGCGTCTCCGTGAGGCTTCCATGCTGATTCCTTCAATAGATTTGCTCGGCGGCAAAATCGTCCAGCTTGTCCGCGGCGAAAAACTACGCCTTGCCTTTGATGATTTTGATTTTTGGATCGAAAAGTTTTCGCGCTTTCCTCTGGTGCAGTTGATTGATCTGGACGCGGCGATGCGGCAGGGGGACAACTCCGCGCTTGTCGCGCAGATTGCCAAGCGGCTTCCGGTGCAGGTGGGCGGCGGGATTCATACAATTGAGCGCGCGCGGCAGGTGTTGGATGCGGGAGCGCAGCGAGTGATTATCGGCTCGGCGCTATTCTCTGCCGAGGGCGCGGTGAATACGGAATTCGCAGCGGCGCTTGCAAGCAGCGTTGGCGCGGAACGCGTGGTGGCGGGCATCGATACGAAGAATGGACGCATTGCGGTGAAGGGCTGGAAGGCGCAGGTCGAGCTGACGCCGGACGATGCGATTCCGCAGTTGGAGGCTTACGCCGCGGCGTTTCTTTATACGCATGTGGATGGCGAAGGAATGCTGGGCGGATTTCCGATCGACGTGGCGGCGCGGTTGCGCAAGCTGACCGCGAAGCAGCTCATTGTTGCGGGGGGCATTCGTTCGCAAGAAGAGGTGGATGCGCTGGATGCGCTGGGCGCGGATGCGGTGGTGGGCATGGCGGTTTATACGGATTTGCTGAAGGTTTGATGCGCAACGAATCCCACCCTGGCCGCAAAAACAAAGACGCGGCGAGGGTGGGGCGCCCAATCATTTAATCAACTAGATTACTTTTGCGCTTCGCCGACGGCGCAACTGGTCTCTACGCGCGAGGCGCGCAGCAGGCGGGCGATTTGTTTCAGATGCAACTGCACCGCGTAGGCGCGCAGAATCTCGGCTTGTGAAAATTGGAAGCCGGTGGGGCGCACTTCGGCCATGCGCGCTTCCAGATGCGCGATGTCTTCTTCCAAATGCAGGCCTTGCGGAGGAATGTCGAAGCGCCATGCGTGGGTACACTCGGCGACGTAATGAAATCCGGTATGAATGTCAACAGCAAGCCGCCCCAAAGCAGGCTCCAGTTGCTGCGCGTAGCCATCTTCATGGCTGTCTTTCACGGCCAGCTCCAGCGCGATGAGCGCGTCGAATTGCGAGCGTCCGAATTGCGAGAGCATCTCCAGGCCCTCGCGCCATCCGGGACCGCCGGAAGGCTCGTGGCGCGCGGCTTGCAGAAGTTGATTATTGGCGCGCATCTGGGCGAGCACATCCTCGCGCAGTGCGGGAAGGTTTTCGGCAGGCGAGCCGCGAAAGCCTTCGAGAATGCCTTCAAAGAACGCGCTCAACAATAAAAATTCTTTGGCTAGTCCGTCGCGCAGGCGCAGACGCGCGCGATCCGGGAAGACCAGCGTGGAGATGCCCAGCGCTACCAGGATTCCCAGGAAGACCTCCAGCACGCGATGCAGCGCTAGAACCCAATGCGAGCCGGTATGTACCAGCATCACGATGGAAATGGTGACTCCGGCTAGCCGCGAGCTGCTGCGCAGGCCCAGCAATCCGCAGACGATTATTGCCGCCAGCACGGCCAGAATGTAGTTCCAAGGCAGTGCGCCGAAGAGCGTGAAGGAGAAGCCGAAGGCCGCGCCGATCAGGGTTCCGAAGATGCGGTCGCGGGAGGCGGAGATGGTGGCGCCGAAGTTGGATTGCAGCACGATGATGGCGCTGATGGCGCCCCAGTAGCCGTCGTGCATGCCGAAGAGCATGGCCAGCCACCAGCAAAGCGCGGCGGCCAGGGCGGTTTTGGCGGCGTGAATCAGCAGCCGCCGGCGCTCCCAAGTAAGCCAGCCAGGGTTCTCTTCTTCCACGCGCAGTTTGATGGCCAACTGCTGCTGGGAGAGCGTCTTATTTGCTTTCAGGCGCATGGGTGCAATCCGTAACGCAAAAAACTCATATACATAGGATGCTCCATCGCAGCGGGTTGGCGCAGTGATTCTTCTCACTTTTCTTTTGTTGCTTGCCAATTGCGCGCGCCTAAATGTTTCGCATCGCAAAACAGGCCCGCTTGTGTAGCATGATCTTATGTTGCGCGTAGGATACCCAGCTATTTTGGCGGCGGAGTTGTTCAGCGATTTTCCCGCTGATGTCGAGTTGATTGCCTTGCCCGACGGTCTCGATCACGAGGTCGAGATCGATGTGTGGCTGCCTGACCCTTATCCGGCGAAGGCGCTGCGCATCTGGCCTTTCTTGCGCGGCGTGCGGCTGGTGCTGTCGCTGATGGCCGGGACGGAGTGGATTCCCGGCGCAGTTGGCCCGCATGTGACCATCTGCAATGCGCGCGGCGCGCACAGCATCTCGACTGCCGAGTGGACCCTCGGGGCGATTCTGTCCGTGCTGAAAAACATTCCATTCTTTCTCGATGTGCAGCGTGTGGGCCTGTGGAAGCGGCGCTTCGAGGTTCCCGCGCGCTACGCAAGCATCAGCGGCGATGCGCGGCCGCTCTATCCGCCGGTGATGCTGGAGGAGTTGACCGGCAAGCGCGTGCTGCTGGTGGGGCACGGAGCGATTGGCCAGGAGATTGAGCGGATGCTTGCGCCCTTCCGCGTGGAGATAACGCGCGTGGCCCGCACGGCGCGTGAGGGTGTTTACAATGTAAGCGAACTTGACAGCCTGCTGCCGCAAGCGGAGATTGTGATTTTGATTTTGCCTGCGACGGATGAGTCCTATCATCTGATCGGCAGCCGTCAGCTTGCGTTGATGCGCCAGGGCGCGCTGCTGGTGAATGCCGCGCGCGGGCCGGTGGTGGACACGGATGCGCTGGTGGCTGCGCTGCAAGCGGGCCGCATTCGCGCCGCGCTGGATGTGACGGAGCCTGAGCCATTGCCGGAGGGGCATCCGCTGTGGAACTGCCCAAATCTGCTGATTACGCCGCACGTCGCCGGATCAAGCCCGCAGTTTGCGCCGCGCGCCGTGAAGGTTGCAGCGGATGAGTTGCGGCGCTACATGAACGGCGAGCCGCTGCGCAATGTGGTGCAAGCGAAGGTTTAACTCAAAAGGATGGGTGCCCCAGGTCTCGATTCTGAGACCTGGGATAATGCGCGTCGCCAGTTTCGCAATCCCAGCACAGCCAACGCGACGAAACCTGCATACAACACAGCCGTTGACCACATGCTCGTGTAGAGATATTCGCCGACGTAAAATGTATCCACCACAATCCAGAGCCACCAATTGGCCGTGTGTTTGCGCGCCTCCCACCAACTCGCCACGAGGCTGAAAACCGCGAGTGTTGCGTCGATGTGCGGAAGGGCCGCGCCGATGCGCGCCATCCACCAGCCAACAAGTATGCTGCCCAGCGCGCCCACCAGCAGCCCCGCAAGCCAGTCTTTCCAATGCATGGGAACTACGCGCACCACGCCGTCCACACGCGCGCCCCGCGTCCAATTCCACCAGCTATACAGCGTGAATCCAATAAAAAATACTTGGAGAAACGCGTCCGATTTCAGATTTTTTTGATGAAAAACAATCAAGTAAAGCACGTCGGAAACCAGCACCACAGGCCAGCAAATAAGCGTGCGGCGCGTAGTGAGATAAATGCCCACAAGCGTAATGATCGCGGCCACATTCTCTAGCCAGTTGGTTGATAGATAATTTGCAATCTCCGTCCAGCTCATTGTTCTTTCACTCTTTCCCGCATCACGACCCACAGGCGAATTGCGTCCAGCAGTTTTTTCCCGCACGAGCTGCGGAACCAGCGCGTATGGCCTACCAGATAGTCTTCCATGCAGACGAAGGCATTCTTTTCCGAATGCAACGCGGCGAGAAAATAATCCGCCTCGGTGAGCGCGAACTCGGCGTGGCAGAGCGCGGTCATCGGCGCAAGAGCCGCGGCTTCTTGCTTGCTGAGCGGGCGCGCGGATTCATAGCCATTGAGCAGCGCGTACAGATGATCGAAATGAACCGGAAGGTTTTTCCCGTGCGTTGCAGGCTTCAACGCAAGCCATTCGACGATGTTGCGCTCGATGGCCTGGGCCAGATCATGCACGGCGTTGGTGCGGTCGGCGAGGCCAAAGTCGATGATGGCCGTGGCGCGCGCATCGTCGCCGGCATCGCTCCAGAGCAGGTTCGATGCGTGCAGATCGTTGTGCGTCCAGAGCGGCTTCAGCGCGGGCAAATGAATTTTCAGATCGGCATGAAAAGGCGCGAGCAACTCAAGCGCCTCTTCGCAGCAGGTACGTACAATAACATTTTCATTGAGCGCTTGCCGAGCGGAGAGATAATTCGCCATGGCAGTCGCTGGATTCTCTTCCGCAAAGATGGTGAAGCTGGCGACAAGCGGACGCGGCTTGCGCCGCGGCGCGTTGAAGCCCTCGGCGGCCAGATGCATCAGCGCCAGCGCACGGCCCGCCGAACGCGCAGCTGCGGCGGAACGGAAGGGCGTCCAGGAGAGCGCGTCCTCGTAAATGTCTATGCCCGCGGGGACTTCATGCACCTCGTAAGTCCACGCACCGCTTTCGATGGCGCTCTCGCCGGAGGCGTTGGCAAAGACTTGCGGAACCGGCGCGCCGTGATCCCGGAGATGGTTCATGAAGCGATGCTCTTCGAGCAATCCCGCGCGGTCGCGCACCGTGTGATGGTGGCGCTTGATGAAGACGCGGCCCGCGCTTGTGGCCACCACGCTGGCCGCGGAAAAGGGCCGCGGGCTGACAGAGAGAATCTTGATGGCTTCGCCACATGCGGGAAACTCCGCCAGCAACGCTCGCGCATCGGGCAGTGTGATTGCGGGCCAGTCGGCCTTGACCAGCGTGCCGTCCATGCCGTGCGTCTTTGCGGTTGCGTTCGTTGTTAGAGTTTCCATCACAAGATCAAGTTTATCCGGTTGAGGTTCGTGGTGCCCCCGGTCCCAAAATCGAGACCGGGGGCACACAGTTTTGCTGTTACTAAAATCAGAACGTGTAGTGCGCGGAGAGGCGCACGGTGGTGGGCGCGCCGAGGTGAATGAAGGTGTCGCCGTAGCTTGCGCCGGTGTCCTTCCAGTAGCGCTTGTCGGTGATGTTATCGGCGTAGAGGCGGATGGTTACATGGCCCTGTTCGCCGCCGGGAGTATAGCGCGCGCCCAGGTTGAAGAGATTGTAACCGCCAACGCTCACTGCGTCGTCGCGCGTGGCCTCCTTGCGGCCAGTGTAACTCCAGCCCGGCATCAGATGCAGCCCGCGCGCGTGTGGAACAATCATGTCGGCGAAGAAAGCCGTGCGCAGATGCGGCACATTGAGCACTTGCTTGTTATTGAAGGCTGATGTGCCGGTATCGTCGGAGATTGCGCGAATGCCCGATGCAGAAGCGGTCAGACGCAGCCAGCTTGCGGCCTTGCCCTCGGCGTTGAACTCGATGCCGTCGTGCGTCTCGCGGCCATCGGATTCAAAGCACAAATCGCCGGGTTGTACAGGGCCGCCGGTATTGAGATTCGTCGTGCAGAAGCTGTCAGCCGCCTGGACAATCCTCGGATAAAAGAACGGCGCGCGCATGTGGAAGAGCGCCGCCGTCAAAAGAATGCGCTGGTTCAGCTCATACTTAGCGCCTGCTTCCGCCTGGCGAGTCAGGAAGGAATCCAGATAGATGCTGTCATTGTCGGTCCACCATGGAGCCTGGATTCCCAGAGAAAGCAGCACGCCGTAATTGCCGTACAGGGTCAAGTTATCCAGAGGATTGAAGGTGATGGCGTATTGCGGCAGCCAGATAGTTTTATTCGTGAAATTCGGGCCAAAAAGACTTGGAGTGTTGACAGCGATTTGCCCATCATAGTTATGATCGCGCACGGAATCTTCGCGCCCCGCAAAGAGCAGTTGGATGCGTCCGGGAATGTGAATGCGGTCCTGCACCACGGCGGCCGATTGATGATTGTCTTCATCCAGAATGCGAGGGCCGGCGGAAAGGATTGGATTCTCGACAACGCTCAGATCGTAGGCGATGTTCGGTTCATAGATATTCTCCGAGCCAATGTAATAATTCACGGAATGATGCGGCTGCTGCACACTGCGGCGGAATAACTCGCCACCGGCAGAGAGATCGTGAGTTACAGTGCCGGTCTTCCAATGGCCGGTGACAAGAGCCTCTGCCTGCATGTTGATGCGCAACTCGCCGGGGTCGCGATAGTCGTAGATTCCGTAATCTCCGCCATCGGGATTTACATTCGGAACCGGAGGGCAGAAGTAATATCCCTGTATATTCGCAACGCCGGGGCAGGCGGGAATATCATATGCGCCATCGCCGGAATCGTATGCCATGGGAGTGCCGTAGGCCCAAACCACGTTATCGTCGATCAGCGAATGACTCACGCTTCCCGCCGCGAAGGCCTGCCATCCGTGGTGAAGATTGTAGTCCAGACGCGAGTTGGTGTTATAAGTGTCGAAGGTGTTGGGCTTGGCCCACGTTTGCTCGCCGAGCATCGTCGATGGATGCAATTTGCCGAGATCAGGCAAGAGGACCGTCGGCATTCCGTCCGGCTCTGTAGTGGCTTCGCCCAGCAGTTGATAGCCGCAGACCGAGCGCTCGACCTTGTGCTGATACTCGAAGTCGCCTTTGAGGATTGCCGCCGGGGTGAGCTTCCAATCGGCCGCGCCCGCGCCCATCGCGCGCCAGCCGTTGGCGTCGTTCACGTAACTCATGATCTGTTCGCCGGCCAGATTCACGCGCGCGCCGATCTGCTTCTGTTTGCCGAACAAATGTCCAAGGTCAACCCCACCGTAGGTGGTGCCGCGATGATCGGTGGCCAGATCGAAGGCCTGGATCGTCGCCGGGCGCTTGGTCACGTAGTCGATCAATCCGCCGGCCGAGGCCACGCCGCTCTCCACCCCGGCGATGCCTTTGAGAAACTCGACGCGCTCCTTGTTTTCCAGTGGCACATCCTGCTCGCCGGCGATGGTCATGCCGTTGATCTGCAGGCCGGTGGCCAGATCGATGGTGAAGCCGCGAATCTCGTAGTCGCCGTAGTAGCCCACCGGCGCGTAATCCTCGCCGATGGAGGCGTCGTTCTTCACCACGTCAGAGAGCAGGCGCGCAGCCTGATCGTTGAGCAGCTCGCGCGTGACCACCGTCGCGGAGATCGGCAACTCGGCCAGCGGCGCGCCGTCCAGCGTGCCCACGGTGACCGCATCAGGCAGATACTCCTCCGTCTTGCCCTGCACCACCACCGTGGTGGTCACGCGGGCAATCTTGGGCGCGGGGGGCGGCGTTGTGTCGGCGGGCGCGGGAGCTTGCGCAAGCGCGCTGAGGGGCGCGGCCAGGCTGAGGAGCAAAACGGCGCGGATGGGCAGTGCTGCGGTGAAACGAGACATGAATTCCCCTTGTATTGAGCAGATGAAACAAGAGAACTCACGCGAGGAATCGAAGAAGAAGGCTGCCAGAATTGGAAAGCTTCCCACGCCGGTATTATCCGGATCGGGTTCGAGGGTATCTCTCAGCCCCACATCGTGGAGCACCCCTGTTTCAATAGTTTTATTGGAACACTTGAGAGCAAGATTTGCAAGCTGGCGGAGGCGGATGTAGGGCAATCGCATTTGGATTGAAAGCTGTCGCTTTGAAAGGGCACGGCTTTAGCCGTGCCGCAAAGTTGGCAGAAAATTCTGGGCTTTAGCCCCTGAGGGATGGTTTGTGAAGTTAAAAACTTTCCTCGGCGGCTAAAGCCGACGCAGCTAAGGCCTCGAAATCGGCACGGCTGAAGTCGTGCCCTTTCAAAACGATCGCGTCCGATTCAAATGTGATTACCCTGCGGTCCTGGCGCGATGGGTCTTTCTTTTGCCGTGGACTGGTCTACAATCCGCTTGGCAAGCTGCTTCGGGTCACGCGGACGTTTGCCACTACCGATGGCCATATATCCATCATTCCACAATATCGATGCTAAAGCGAGTCTGTGGAAGACCAAACTGACCCACTACCAGAAAATCGGACCCCTTGCAAAATTCCATGGCAATTTGCAGTTAATTTACGCCCCCAAGCGCACAATCGAAGCATGAACAACCTCGCGCAACGCAAACAACCCCTGTTCCCTGATCCATCTTCCTGTTCTTTGCCCCCTCCCCCCCCTCCTATATTTTTTTTGAGCCGTTTTTCTTGCCGATTATTTCAACGTCCAACCGGCAAGAAAACCGAAAAATGAAAGAATAGGCGCGTCATTATTGGATATAATTCTGTTTTGGAAATTGATCCGCGAATGCGCAAAATCAATAAAAACATACCGCATTATAAAAAGACGCCTTGAAGATTCGTCCCACTCCAAAAAAATCAAAAAATCCTCTGCTGTTAATTAATAAGTAAACCCGCCAGACGATCTGCCGCCAGTCAAGGTTTCCCCGCGCGAAATTCCAGAGTGATCTTTTCTCTTTGCTCAACTCAGGAACTCGGCGATGGCGCTGACGACGGTCTGCTGCTCGTCTTCGCGCAATTCGGGGAAGATGGGCAGGGCCAGGACTTCGCGGGCGGCGCGTTCGGCCTCCGGGAAGCTGCCTTCGCCGTAGCCGAGGCTCTTCAGCGGCTCCTGCAAGTGCAGCGGGACGGGATAATAGATCTCCGAGCCGATCTGGCGCTCCGTGAGAAAGGCGCGCAGCTCGTCGCGGCGCGGCGTGCGGATCACGTATTGGTGCCAAGCGTGATGAGAGCCGTGAACCTCGTGCGGCAGAATGACGCCGTGGACGGGATACGGGCCGGCCTCGGCAAGCCCTGCCGCATGAAAGAGCGCGTGATAGCGCTTGGCCACGATGCGGCGGGCGTGATTCCAGCCGTCCATGTACTTGAGCTTGACGCCGAGGACGGCGCCCTGGAAGCCGTCCATGCGGGTATTCCAGCCGAGTTCGTCGTGGTAGTAGCGGCGGCGCATTCCGTGGTTGCGCAACATGCGGGCGCGCTCGGCCACCTCGTCCGAGTTGGTGGTCACCATGCCCGCGTCGCCGGCGGCGCTCAGGTTCTTGGTGGGATAAAAGCTGAAGGCGGCGGCGTCGCCCAGTGCGCCGGCCTTCACGCCGTTCCAATCCGCGCTCCAAGCCTGGGCGGCGTCCTCGATGAGCTTCAGTCCGTAGGTCTTGCCGAGATACCAGAAGGCGGTCCAGTCGGCGCACTGGCCGAAGAGATGGACGGGGAGGATGGCGCGGACGGAGGCGGCCTGCGGCGCGTCGAGGAGGGCCTGAACCTTGGTGGGATCGAGGTTGAAGGTGGCGGGATCGATGTCGGCCAGCAGCGGTTGCGCCCCGGCGCGGAGGATGGCGCTGACGGAGGCAAAGAAGCTGAAGGGGGTGGTGATGACCGTCTCGCCAGGAGCGATTCCGGCGGCGACGAGCGCCAGCCAGAGAGCGTCGGTGCCGGAGGAGCAGCCGACGGCGTGGGCCACACTGAGCCGCTCGGCGGCGGCGCGTTCGAAGGCGGCCACCGGCTCGCCGAGGATGAACTGCTGCGCCTCCAGCACGTGGCCGAGGGCTTCGAGCAGTTCGTTGTGGAGGGGGCGGTACTGGCGTTTGAGGTCCAGCATGGGAACCGGCTGGGCGGCGGATTGAAACGGTTTCGGCTCGGCGTTCACTATCCTATGCTAGCAGCATCGTGGAATCCTTAGTCTCAAAATCGAGACAGAGGCGCCCCTTGCGTTTGGCAATCAAGGCAAGAATCTGCATAAAAATTCAAAAATGGGGCAAAATAGGGTTGAAAAGGTCAGGCAAGCCTTATATTGTTGAGCCATTGCAGATATTGGCGGTTGCGGGGCATGCGGCTCCGTTTCCGCCGCTTGGCATGAAATCGCGCGGTTCAAATCAACCTCCCCCGGGGAAAGCAGGAGATCGGCACATGGAAAACAAGCCGGCACAAAATATTCAGGACACATTTCTGAACACCGTCCGCAAGGACAAAACCCCTATAACGGTTTATCTGGTCAGCGGCGTCAAGCTGACGGGAAAGATCCGTTCTTTTGACAAGTATTCGGTGCTGCTGGAGAACAACAGCCAGGAGCAGTTGATCTTCAAGCACGCCATCTCGACCGTGGTCAGCAACCGGGGCGTGATGCACAGCGAGTTCCGTCCGTCGAGCGGTCCAGGGCCGGTCCCGGTGACTTTGCCAACCTCGATTGGGGAGCCGCGATAGCAGGCCCGGAACGATCCGTTCTGGTTGGGCTGGACCTTGGGGTCCGCAGCCGTGGTAGCCGTGCAGCCCAGGCGGGCGCGCGGGAGGCGGCAGTGTGCGCCGATGCGGATGCGGCTGATAGTGAAGCTGCAGAGGGTGAGTTGGAGTCTGCGGTTCTTCTCCGCGCTGAAGTTTCTTCTCTCCGTCCGGCGGGGTCGCGGTCCACTACAGAATTGGATGCTGAAGAGTCGCTGGCTGAGTTCCGCGAGCTGGTGGCAAGCGCGGGTGGCGTGGTCGTTGCCGAGGTCATGCAGCGGCGCGGACGGCTTGATCCGGCGACGCTGATCGGCTCCGGCAAGGTGGAAGAGATCGTCGGCGTCGCCGCTTCGACGGAAGCCGACCTGGTGCTCTTTGACCACGACCTCTCGCCGACGCAGTTGCGCAATCTGGAGGCGGCGCTGCCCTGCCGCGTGCTGGACCGGACGCAGTTGATTCTGGACATCTTTGCCCGCCACGCACGGACCGCCGAAGGCAAGCTGCAGGTGGAGCTGGCGCAGTTGGAGTACCTGCTGCCGCGCCTCTCCGGCAAGGGCAAGGCCATGTCGCAGTTGGGCGGCGGCATCGGCACGCGCGGACCGGGCGAGACCAAGCTGGAGACGGATCGGCGGCAGATCAAGCGGCGGATCGACCATCTAAAAGAAGAGCTGGAGCAGGTGCGGCGGGTGCGCAAGCAGCAGCGCCAGCGCCGCGAGGCCGTGCCGGTGCCGACGGTGGCGCTGGTGGGCTACACCAACGCCGGCAAGAGCACGCTCTTCAATCAACTGACCGGCGCGCAGGTCTTGCAGTCGGCCAAGATGTTCGCCACGCTGGACCCCAAGCTGCGCGTCATTGACCTGCCCAGCCGGCGCAAGGTTCTGCTCTCGGACACGGTCGGCTTCATTCGCAATTTGCCGCATACGCTGGTGACTAGCTTCCGCGCCACGCTGGAAGAGGTGGCGCAGGCCGAGGTGCTGCTACACATCCGCGACGCCGCCTCGACTTACGGCGAGGAACAAAAAACTCAAGTCGAGCGGGTGCTGGGCGAGCTGGACTGCCTCGGCAAGCCGCGCATCGAGGTGCTGAACAAGATCGACCTGCTGGACGAGCATGAGCGCGCCGGGCTGCTTGAGTGCAGCGCGGCCGGAGCCGAGGTGGCCGTCTCGGCGCGCACTGGCGAGGGAACGGAGCTGTTGCTGGCGGCGATTGACCGCGCGCTGCACACCGACCCGCTGCTGGAGGCGGAGTTGCGCGTTCCGCAACAGGAGGGCGCGGTGCTGGCGGCCATCGAGGCGGGGATGACCGTGCATAGCCGCGAGTATGATGGGAATCTGGTGCGGCTGACGGTGAGCGGTCCGGCTTCGCTCATGGGGCGGCTGCGGCGGTTCCGGCTGCGGGAAGAGTGAATATTGTTCCCAGTTCTCAGTTCTCATCCGCCAATGCGCAAAGGAGATACGATGAAAATCACGCCCTCCATCACCACGCTCTCCACTCGCGAGGTCTATCGCAACCACTGGCTGCGGGTGCGCGAGGATGAGATTCTGCGCTCGAATGGCGCGCGGGGCATCTATGGCGTGGTGGAAAAGGATGATTGCGCGGCGATTCTGCCCATCGACAACGGGCGCATCTGGCTGGTGGAGCAGTTTCGCTATACGATTCAGGAACGGGCTTGGGAGCTGCCGCAGGGCGGCTGGGAGGCGGAAGGCGCCGATCCGGAAGAGCTGGCGCGGGGCGAGTTGAAAGAGGAGACCGGCTTGGTGGCCGCGCAAATGACTTGCCTGGGTTGGCTCTGGATCGCTTACGGCTTCGCACGGCAGAAGCAGCATATCTTTTTGGCCACCGGTCTGACTGAAAGCGAGCGGGAACCGGACGCAGAGGAGCATGACTTGGCAGTGCGTTCCTTCGCCGTGGAGGAGTTCGAGGAGATGATGCGCAACGGGACGATCCACGACAACGGCACGCTGTCGGCGTGGGGGATTTATCTGCTGTGGAAGGCGCGGCAGGAATCGTAGGAGTTTATCCTGAATTCCTGCCAAGACACCAATGCCAGTTCATGCTATCCGCGCTCTTCCATCGGGATATACGGTGCGGGGTAGGGCGGTCCGATGTACTCGGCGCGGGGGCGGATGAGGCGGTTGTCGTCGAGCTGCTCGATGACGTGGGCGGCCCAGCCGGCGATGCGGCTGATGGCAAAGATGGGCGTGTAGAGGTCGATATCGATGCCCAGCGTCGCATACGTCGAGGCGGAGTAGAAGTCCACGTTGGCGTTGAGCTTTTTATCGGCATTGATGTATAGTTCGATGGCGCGGGAGTACTCGTACCACTTGGGCACGCCGGCGTCCTGTCCGAGCTGCCTGCTCATCTCGCGCAGGTGAGTGGCGCGGGGGTCTTCAGTCTTGTAGACGCGATGGCCGAAGCCGGAGATCTTCTGCTTGGCGGCCAGCATATTCCGCACGTACTCGACCGGGTCGGCGCCCAGCTTGTCGATGGTCAGCAGCAGGCGCATGACGCCTTCGTTGGCGCCGCCGTGCAGCGGCCCCTTGAGCGCGCCGAGGGCGCCGGTCATGGCGGAGTGAACATCGGAGAGGGTGGCGGCGATGACGCGGGCGGCGAAGGTGGAGGCGTTCAGCTCGTGCTCGGCGTGCAGGACGAGGGCCATGTCCATGGTGCGGACGGCAGTCGCCGAGGGCTTGACGCCGTTGAGCATCCAGAGGAAGTTGGCCGAGTGGTTGAGCGAGCGGTCGGGGGGCACAATCTCCAGCCCCTTGCGCAGACGGTCGTAGATGGCCACGATCATGGCCATCTGCGCGGTCAGGTGGAAGCATTTGCGGACGTTGGCGTCGTGGGAGTTGTCCTTTTCGTCGGCGTCGTAAAAGCTGAGGGCGGAGACGGCGGTGCGCAGCACCTCCATGGGCGTGGCGGAGGCCGGGATGCCGCGCAGCATATCGACGATGCGGAAGTCGAGGCCGCGGGCCAACTGAAGCTGGGTCTGGAACTCGCGCAGGGCCAGTTCGTTGGGCAGGATGCCGTTCCACAGCAGGTAAGTGGTCTCCTCGAAGGTCGAGTGAACGGCCAGCTCGTGGATATCGATTCCGCGATAGGACAGGACGCCAGCGTCTCCATCAATCCAACAAATGCCGGAGTTCGCCGCGACGATTCCCTCCAAACCCTTCCCAGCGACAGCGGTTGTCATATCCCTCGATCTCCCATTTTTGAAATGATGATGGCGGTTGGGGCGGCTGTCCTGGCCTTGAAAAAGCCCGGCGCCAAATGTGCCGTATATCTGTTTATATCGCAGTGATTCGCTGCTTGTCACCAAGCGTGGGACGGCGGGGGCGCAGAGAGGCTTCAAGGGCGTGTGGCCCAAGTCTGATTACCCCAAAAGCTGGGCGCCTCCGGTCCCTTTTGGGGACCGGGGATGGAGACTCACATTTCATTGCCGTCGGATTCACTATTGGAGTACCCTTGTCGTGCATGAAGGGGGAAGAGATGTTGGCAACTGTCCGAGTGCATGCGGTACCGGCAGCTCGACTCATCCTCCCCGGTCCCCAACTGCGAGCGACCGGTGCCACCCGCCAAATGTTCCATATATCTATATATATCGCAGTGATTCGCTGCTTGTCACGGAGCGTGGGACAGGTGGAAGTGCCAGGGTTAACAACGTCTCCGCCAGATTACTAAAGTTTTCTTTTGGTAACGTAATTGCATATCCTCAGTAGACGCATTGCTCAATACAATGATTACGTACTTGACCTGAGAAGGGTACTTAACGTACAGTCCTATTGAAATCATTGAACAGGTAAAATGCCTCATCCTGACTGAGTCCCAATCTGTATAACCAATTCTGCAAGGAGAAACCAACATGTTCACCCCCCCCCCACGAATTGCCTTTGGAAAACTTGCATGCGTCGCGACCTTCACGGCCTTGATGCTTATGGGCTGTAGCCCGAACAATGATCTTCAGATCAACACTGCCCTTGGAAAAGTTACGTCGGGCGGCACAGTCCATTCTCCGCTTGGTTCGCAACCCATAACAGGTCAGTGGGTCGCGGATATTCCGACGTCTTCCCCACTGAATACTGTCGATGACACACCCGTTGGCTATATCTACTCCATTGATGGTGTAACTCTTGCGTATGGATACGAAGCCTACTCGGGATGGCCCACCTACTTCTCCACAGCCAACGATAGGATGCCCGCGTTATGGGATTTTCAATGGGAACACCCCGATTACTGCGTAAGCCAAGTTGCTCCATACCCGCTCTTACCAAACCCTGACATTGAAACGAACCAGGTTTTGCTTCCAACCTCAGCGTGGAGTGAAGAACCTCCAGTGCAGTGGTTCACCTGTTACGTAAACAGTCCAGCCAATCCCGATTTTGTTGCAACTGAAGTGAATCCGCAATTTGTTCTTGACGATGCTCTTCCGTCGACCATTCAAGTAAGTGCTTTTTCCTCGATCAATGCAGCTACATCCATTACCAATCTACACCTATACTCCATGTCTCTTACGAATCCGGCGAATGTGACTGCCTCTTCCGTTGCTTCGGATGGAAGCAATGCTGTTTTCCCCTTTCCGACGACTGCAAGCGGCGCAGCTCTCCCGGCTGGACCATATATCACAACCATAACAACTGATCCAGTTGGTGGACCTCAAACAACCAACGGAATGGAGCCTATCTATATTGCACACAATGACACAACATGGCCCTCCGCATTTGGAGTGGATGTCGCTATTCCAACGAAAACAATCGAGACCACTCATTATTATATGATGAAATCTCCAAGTGGTATATTTCAGTGTACTCCGATGAGTTCGGAATCTGTACTTGGGGGAAGCAGCCTGCCACTTGTGACCCTGCCGCAACTAGGGGAACTCGCGGTTGGGACTTCTGCAAATACAATCAAGGTTGGTACAAATCCAACTATCGTCATTGCTTACAACGGCATGACAATGAGTTCCACGACAACAATAAGTGGTTGCCAAACAGGAAGTCAAACCGTTACATACTCCGGCGCGCAATCGGCGCTCGTTGTCAATACAGGTAGTAACAATGTATCCTTGCTGAATATCGGCCAATACAACTATCCTTCAGGGACAGTATCCGTCGGGACTCAACCTGTCGCTGCAGTGATCAATCCAGCAGGAACTATGGCCTACATTGCCAACTACGGAAGCGGGACTATTTCGGAAATAAGCCTTCAGAATGTTCAGGTGACCCGTACTCTGGCTGTTGCGGCGTATCCGACCTCCGTTGCCTTCGATTCAAATGGAAACCTCTGGGTAGGTGGACAGGGTAGTCTCCAGTTAATCAGTCTGTTGGACTGGTCAATTTCGACGACATATCCCATCGATGGCACCATAACTGGTATGAATTACTATGTGAACAAGGGTGTGTTTGTCGCTCAAGTTATACAAAATGGCAGCGCATCCTCTCCAAGCAATGGTAAGACGGGGAGAAAAGCAATGGTGTTCAGTCGGGCGGGCGGTCTGTCCTACTCATCCACCATACTTGTCAATGTTGCTTCAGGCGCTTCAACCACGCTATCTTCCGTCGTCGGAGATACCGCGCCTTACGTAATGTCAAGACTGGCAACCAGCCTTGTCCATCCGGCACAATCTGCGTTCAATCCGCCAATCTACACATCTTCCGGCGGGGATCTTATTGCATCTGCTGAAGGCAACACATTCACGGTTACCAGCCTCTCTACGGGGAAAGTTCTGGTTGGCGGCACAACACCTTATCCGATCAGAGGCGTGAAGTTTACTTCAACGATGCTCTACCTGACGATGCCGGACAGCAACTCACTGGTGACACTTCCGCTGCAGTTACCATAGTCACATAATCAGAAGAATGAGGGTGCGGGGTATCCTCGCACCCTCGGAATGGGTGAAGGATGAAGGTTGTTTTTTGTTTATTGTTTACTTGTCTTGCACTAAGCCAGCTCGCTTTTGGGCAGGAAATTCTTGCGTTCGGTGGCAAACAGAGTTTGGGTTTGACTGCCGGGTATTCGCCTACTTCCAGCCATATTCTGGTCGGTACCGCCGAGGGACGCAGGACGTTCACGGCAGGCGTGGAATACACACGGCGGATGTGGGAAGACAAGGGATTACGCTTTGACTATAGCGTGGTTTTCAGTCCGTTTTTTCGTGAGAGCGATCCAACGCAGGTGGCTACAGAGACAATTGTGAACGGTGTCGCTACTGTGACTCCCGTGACGCCGTTCCGTGTACTTTTTGATAAACCTGTAGTGATAGATTACATTTGCCCTGAATGTATTTTTCCAGTTCTTGGCAAGGACGAGAAGACCTACGCGGTTGCATTCGCTCCAATCGGGACGAGGGCAGTCTTTCTTTCCCGGTGGCGCATCCAGCCAACATTCGCGGCAAACGGGGGATTCGTGATTTCCTCACGGGATTTGCCCGTGGACGATACCTCTCAGCTCAATTTCCAGATCACATTTGGGCCTGGAACTCAGGTTTTTGCCTCGCGTACTACAGCGGTGAGATTGGAATATGTGTATAGCCACATCTCTAATGCCTATTTGGGCGTGAGCGCTTTCAACGATCCCGGCATCGATCAACGCGTTTTCAGGCTGACCATAAGCCGCTATAAGTAGTCGTGTGTTTCGGCGGGTGGCCCATGTCTGACCACCCCTAAAATGGGGCGCCCAATCATGGTGGTAGATTGAGAGACGGGCCACCGTCTTTTCGCAGATTATTCGCCTTGACCAGCAAGAACCAGCGAGATTCTATATTCTGTAAACAACCCCCAGTTGGCGAACCGGTTGTGTATTTTTAGCCGCCGGTATTCCGGGCGTTTTTCAAACGGCGTCTACCCATCGAGGAAGGCCGCCGAACCAGAAGAAGCGGACCGCGGGACGGGCCGCGCGATAATAGGCAAGACGAAAGGCAACAACATGAGTGTGTTGGACGAAACACCACGAAGCTATTCGGGAGCGCTGTTGGCGGTGGTTGCGATTTCCTTGCTGGCCGGCGTGGGCAGCCTGATCTGGAACTACGCGCAAAGCGGTACATTGGCCAACCAGCAGAAAGAAATCGACGTGGCCAACGAGCAGAACAAGAAGCTGGCTTCTGAACTGCGCGAGACCGACGCCCATCTCAAGGTGGCCACCGAGGAGCTGGGCGCATCGCTGGGGCTGACGCAGAAGCAGATGGACGCGCGCGCCCAGGAGATCATCCGGCGCGAGGAGGCCAACGAGGCCGACAGCCAGCGGCTGGCCAGCGCGCAGAAGCAAGCCGCGCAGCAGATCAGCGCCGTTTCCAGCGAAGTCTCGAACGTGAAGACCGACGTGGGCGGAGTCAAGACCGATCTGGGCAAGACGCAGGGCGAGCTGGCCACGGCAATCAGCCAGTTGACTTCGATGAAGGGAGATCTGGATGGCCACAGCACGCTGATTGCCCGGACGCACGATGAGCTGGAGCTGCTCAAGCACAAGGGCGACCGCAACTACTACGAGTTCACGCTGACCAAGGGCCAGCGGAAGCCGGTGGGGACGATCAGCCTGGTGTTGAAAAAGGCCGATCCCAGGAAGAATACCTTTGATCTGCTGGTCATCTCGGATGACAAGCCTGTGGAGAAGAGCAACAAGGGCGTGAACGAGCCGCTGCAGTTTTACAGCGGGAAGGACCACCTGCTCTTTGAGGTTGTGGTCAACACCGTCAATTCCAAAAACCAAGTGAGCGGCTATCTGACCACGCCGAAGAACGCGCCTGTGCCGCCTACCGTTCCGTAACCGGGCTGGAGGGCGTCAGCACCAGATTCTTCTGGTACTGGATGGCGAAGGTGAAGTTGAGTCCTGACTTGGACCCCGGATCGTCGTGGTCGGGGTCCGGCTGCCAGTCTTTGCGCGCCTCCCACTGCTGCCGGGTCATGCGGAAGACCCAAAAGGCATTCCCCTCCAGGCTCTCTCCGGGCTGGAGGAGGGCGTGCTGGGAGAGCGGCTTGCCCTGCACGGCGGCCATCTCCGGATACGCCAACCGCGCCTCCTGATACTGCGCCACGCTGCCGGCGGAGACGGAGAGCGGAATCCCGTCGTCCTGCCGGATGTTGGCCAGCAGATTTTGCAACTGGAGCGGAACCTTGCTCTGATTGTGCAGTTTCACGGCGGCGATGACCAGGACCTGGTCGAAGGCTTCCTTGGCCATGGGATCGCCGTTGGCGTCGATGCCCGAAGTTTCGCCGTGCTGCGGAAAGGCCCAGACCTGGGCGATTTCCCCCGCGGCCACGGGCGGCTTGCGGCTGGCCAGCAAAGTCACCACAACGATGGTGACGACCAGCACGGCGGCGAGGATGCTGGCCCAGACCACATGACTGCTTCCCTTGGTGAACTCTTCGCCGAGGGCGGCATCGTCAATCTCTTCCGGAGAGTCCTGATGAAGTAAGCTCATAGCGCCCTTATCTTACCGCGATGGGGCGGGGGTGAGCGAAGAAATCTTTAATTTTTCTGAGGATGACCCGAAATTGAACCGAAGTTGGTACTTTTGGGCTGGAGGCAGAGAGCCTGATTGCGGTAAAACTATGGCAATCCCGCACCGGTTTTGCCAGGCGGTGACGAAAAAGATGGGACCAGACACACGAAAGCCACCCGCCTTCCAGCGGGTGAACCTTCACGCTTGTTTCACAACGCTTCTAGGCGGAGTTGGCAACGACGTCCCGGAGCCGAACCACTGCATCGGCCTGGGCGCCCTTCTGTCCCTGGACGATGTCGAACTCAACGTCGTCGCCCTCTTTCAGCGTTTTGTATCCGTCCAACTGAATCGAAGAATAGTGAACGAATACATCCGGCCCGTCTTCACGACCAATGAAGCCGTAGCCCTTGGCGTTGTTGAACCACTTGACCTTCCCTTTGTATTGAGCCACAGGCCCCTGCCTTTCTAACATCCTGTGAAATGCGATGAACAGCGAACTGGGGAATGTTCATCGGCAGATACTTTGACGCAAAAAACGTCTCCATGGTTTCAAAAAATTTGCATGAAACTCCGATAAAAACATGCAGGGCCGGCAAGTGAACGATGGCCCTGCCAGGGAGTGAAAGTTTGTATGGGGCGCATCTTCTCCATGTTCTGCTACTTGCCGCGCTTGGCGGCCATTTTGCGCGCGTATAAGAGCACGCTAGTTAGAGTCTTTCCGTCCAGAATCGCGCCCTTCTCGATCAGCTTGACAACCTCCGAGAGTTTGACCAAGCGCAACTCGATATTTTCGTCCTCCTCGGGGTGCGCGTCGCCAGCGATCAGCCCTTCGGCCAGGAAGACCTTCATCGACTCGCCCAGGAAGCCGGGGCTGGCGTAGTACTCGACCATCGGCTTCCACTTCTTGGCGCGGTAGCCGGTCTCTTCTTCCAATTCGCGCTGCGCGCCGGCCAGCGCGTCCTCGCCCTCATCCAGTTTGCCGGCGGGCAGTTCCCACAGGAACCGGCCGGCGGCGTGGCGATATTGGCGCTCCATCACGATCCACGGGTCGCGCTTGTTCTTGGATTTGTCGATGGCCAGAATAACCACGCTGCCGTTGTGGCGGATGATGTCGCGCAGGCCCTCCCGGCCCCCCGGTTCGATCAGACGGTCGCGCAACACACGGAAGAGCGGTCCCTCGAAGACCACCTCGGAGCTGAGGATTTCCGCAGTGTTGGCGGTCGAGGGCTTGGGAGCGATCTTGGCCTTGGGCTTCAAGTCTTTGGCCGCTTTCGGCTGGACGGCTTTGCTCGATCCCGTCTTCACGGGCTTCTTCGCTTTGGGCTTGGCAACCTTGGCGGTTTTGGGCTTGGCGGCCTTTACGGCTTTCTTTTTCGGGGGCATCTTCTCTCTCCTCGAAGCGCAGTTGGAGCGCAATCAGCATACTGCGCGATTCAGATAGAGTATACGCACACTTTGGCTCATTTGTTGCAACATTTCAGATCAAGAAATATGATAGCTCAAACGGAATCCGGCAAAGGGATGCGTTTTTCGTTCCGATTCTCAATGAACAAAGCCGACCAAGAGTGAAACCCTTCACATTTATACAGCAAAATAAAGGGATCTTCGCCACGGACCGCTGCGCCGGGGCGCTGGTCCCCCCTTGGCGCTCGCATGGCGCAGGGGGTCATTGGCGCTCCCGGCAGGCAGCCGAGCCCCTAGTGAAGGAATTGCATTTGAATTTTACGGGATAAAGGGCCTCGATCGACAAGAAATTCACTCGGAGCGCAGCTATCGGCGCTTTGTAACAAAAGCTCGGCTTGAGCGGTGCCCTTGTTACAAAACCATAATGGCGCCGCGCCCATGAGCGAACGATCGACTTCTTGCCTCACTCAAGGTTCAAATGCGATTGCCCTGAGACCCTACTCGAAAACACTTGACAAAGGGGTGGGAGTCCCTGGAGGCGCTCTCCGTTTCTTCGTTATTTTTCACGGAAGGCCACAAATCCCACACAGCATTTTTCTGTCCACTCTTTACTGTTTTTTGCCGTATACTCACCTCTAACGATGCCTATTGAGACGGAGATCAAATTTCGCGTGGAGGATTTGGCCGAGCTGGCGCGTCGGCTGGAAGAAGCTGGCTTTACGCTGCACACGCCGCGTACGTTTGAAAGCAACGTCCTCTACGACACGCCCGGCCGCCAGATGCGCGCGCGCACGGAGATTCTGCGCATTCGCTCGTATGCCGGACGCTGGACGGTGACCCACAAGCGTATTCCCGATTCGGGCGTGGGCGAGGACCGGCACAAGCATCGCGTGGAGACCGAGACCGAGGTGGCCGACGGCGCGGCGATCGAGCAGATCTTCCTCTCGCTGGGCCTCGTAGCCGCCTTCCGCTATGAGAAGTGGCGCGCCGAGTGGAGCGACGGCGAGGGCGAGGGCCATTGCGTGGTGGATGAGACGCCCATCGGCAACTACGCCGAGCTGGAAGGCTCTCCAGAGTGGATTGACCGCGCCGCCGCCCGCCTGGGCGTGGCTCCGGCGCAATACATGACGCTGAGCTACGGACGGCTCTTCGAGCAGTGGCGCGCTGCGCACAACCCGGCGGCCGAGCATCTGACCTTTGCCGCGTGCGCACAGGGGTGAAGAGCAGCTTTCAGCTATCAGCTACCAGCTTTTGGCTTTTGATTTTCATGGTGCGGTCAATCACGACCAGTCTTGCTCCAGAGGCCAGAAAAGCACTGATGAGAGTTATGTTTCCACCAACATCTGTCGTCCCAGGGTAATAAGAGTCTGAAAATGAGTTAATGGAGGCCAACCCTGCGCCGATAACCTCATTGGAAAGAATTAAGCCCGTGAGGTGAAAAGGATGAAACACCAATGCAGCAGACTCCCCTCCAGCCGGATTCAGTGCGTGGGAAGACGGTTGATTTTAGCATGCGCCCTGGCCTTGTCTCTCGCCATGCCTTCCGGCGCCGAAGAGCGCGCCGTCAAACAGCGGGCTCAGGCCGTTTATCCGGAGATAGCCAAGCGGATGCGGGTTGAGGGGGTGGTCAAGTTGAGTGTGACCGTGGACGCGGACGGCAAGGTGCTGGACGTGAAGACGATTTCCGGAAACCACATGCTGTCGACTGCCGCCGAGGAGGCTGTGCGCAAATGGAAGTTCGAGTCCGGCGCCGGCGTCTCCACGGTGGAAGTATCGATGAACTTCGCACTTCAGTAGCTTGAACCGCGAAGTTGCGCGAACGAGGCGAGACGACCGGATTCTTCGGCTTCCGGTCTTCGCCTTGGCAACGGCAGGTAAAGCGCGAACGCGTTCGTCGAGCCGCGCTTGATCTTCCGTTGGAAGCTGATGCGCGCGCGAAGAGCAAGTGAGCCAAGAAAGAAACCAGAAGCCTTGCCGCGGGATAGCGTTGGATGCCGCCCGCGAGCCGATCAATGGAAGAACCTCATGCCATGCCCACACCTGTCAAGATCTCCGGCTCTCCAGACACGGTGGTGATGTCCGTCGCGATCATTGATCCGGACAGCCAGCATCGGCGCGAGGTGGCCAATGCGCTGAGCGAATTTCAAGGCACCTCGGTGCGCGAGTATTCCTCCTATCCGGCCGATCTGGATGAACTGCCGCAGATGCTGGAACAGCGTTATGACGCGGTGATCATCGGGCTGGACAACGACCCGGAGTATGCATACGACCTGGTGGAAAGCCTGTGCTCGGCGAACACAACCACGGTGATGGTGTATTCGGCGCAGACGCAGTTGGAGCTGGCGGTTCGCTTCATGCGGGCCGGGGCGCGTGAATTTCTGATTCTTCCGCTGCTGCGGGCCGATATAGCCGGAGCCCTGGCGCGGGTTTCCATCCGCCGCTCGGCGAACGCGCGGGGCAAACGGGGCGCCCGGAAGCTCTTCGTCTTCCTGGGCGTCAAGGGCGGCTGCGGAGTGACCACCATCGCCTCGAATTTCGCCGTGGCGCTGGCGCAGGAGTCGGGCCAGCGAACCCTGCTGATTGATTTCGGTCTTCCGCTGGGCGACGCGGCGCTGAACCTCGGCATGGTCTCGCAGTACTCGACCACCCACGCCCTGCAGGATTGCAACCGGCTGGATGCGAACTTCTTTCAGTCGCTTTTGACCAAGCATAGCTCGGGATTATCCGTGCTGGCAGCCCCAGGCGAGTTCGCCCCGGTGAATGCGCCTCTTGACGCGATCGATAAATTGCTGGCCGTGGCGCGGCAGTCCTTCGATTACGTGGTGGTGGACGCCGGCTCCCGGCTCGACTTGCGGAGCACGGCGATTTTTGACGAGTCGGCTTGCCTCTATCTGATTGCGCAGGTGGGCGTCACCGAGCTGCGCAATGCCAATCGGATGATCACGCAGTTTTTCAACTCGCGCGGTCAGAAGCTGCAAGTCGTTCTTAACCGCTACACGCCTCATGCCTTGCTCTTTGATGAAAAGCAGATCGCCAAGGCGCTAACCCGGCCGGCGCTGTGGAAGATTCCCGACGACTTCGCCGCGGCGCAGCGCACCGTGAGTTCGGCAACTCCCGTGGTGCTGCAAGATTCGCCCCTGGCGCGCGCCATTCGTCAGATGGCGCGGACCGCCTGCGGCCTGCCCGCCCTTGCGGAGAGGAAAAAAGGCTTCTTCCTCTCTCGACTCTTTGCCAAACCGCTGCGGGATGCGCCGGAGCCGGAAGGTGGATAAATCTGGAAGAAAACGCGCTTGGATGCTTCCACTTGCAAAAATCCCTGACGCCTGCAAGAAGCGTTCATGTACGAGTTCCGTGGCGCCGATCCTTGAGTGGCCAGGATGGATGACGCGAATAGCAGCCTGTGGTGAAAGTCGAAAATCCCGAAAACCTTCCCTCAGGGGCTGAAGCCCATACTTTATTATCAGCGTCTTGCGGCCCGACTAAAGTCGTGCCCTTATTACAAAACCTGCCTGAATTGAGTTTTTCCGCAGCCTGTAAAACCCCTACTTTTTTATCAGTATTTTGCGGCACGACT
>CAYVGW010000023.1:0-36633 GCA_964450895.1 uncultured Occallatibacter sp.
CTGACCACTGACCACTGACCACTGACCACTGACCACTGACCACTGTCCACTGACCGTCAGCACTCCAGCCTTTCGCGCTTCAGCTTCACCCCGTCCAGCCGCCCCAGCAGCGTGACGGCGATGCGCTCGGCGTCGAAGAGCCGCTGGGCCATCGTCTGCACCTGGGCCGCGTTCACCTCGCCGATGCGGGCGATGATCTCGTCCACGGTGATGAACTCGTGGAAGTACATCTCCTGGCGGGCCAGGTTGGCCATGCGGGCGTTGGAGCTTTCCAGGCCCATCAGGATGTTGCCCTTGACCTGGTCCTTGGCGCGGGTCAACTCCTCGGCGGTGAGCGGCTCCTGCTTGAGCTTGCGGAACTCGGCCAGAATCAGCTCCACCACCTCCAGCGCCTTGCCCGCCGAGGTGCCGGCGTAGACGCAGAGGGTGCCGGTGTCGCGGTATGGGCTGAGGTCGGAGTAGATGGAGTAGGCCATGCCGCGCTCCTCGCGGATGGTCTGGAAGAGCCGCGAACTCATGCCGCCGCCCAGCACGGTGTTCAGGATCAGCGTGGCGTAGCGGTTCTCGTCGGTGATGGGCGGCGCGGGGACGCCGAGGCAGATTTGCACCTGCTCCAGGGATTTCTTGTTGCGCTGGACGATGCGCGCGCCTGCCTCCGGCGCAGCCAGCTCATGCAGTGTTGCGCCGCCGGGGAGCGTCGAGAATTTGCGCGCAATGGTCTCGGCAAAGTCGTCGTGATCCAGATTCCCCGCCGCCGAAAAGATCATGTTGCCGCCGTGGAAGCGGTCGCCGTGGTAGTCCATCAGGCTGCGCTGGTCCAAGCCGGTCACCGTCGCCGTGGTGCCCAGAATCGGCCAGCCAAGCGGGTGGTCCTTCCAGAAGGCCTGGGTAAACAGCTCATGCACCAGCACATCCGGGTTGTCCTCGTCGATCTTGATCTCTTCGAGGATCACGCCGCGCTCGCGCTCGATGTCGGTGGCGGCAAAGATGGGGTTGAGCACCAGATCGGCCAGCACATCCAGCGCGATGGGCACGTGCTCGGCCAGCGACTTGACGTTGAAGCAGATGGTCTCCTTGCCGGTGAAGGCGTCCAGGTTGCCGCCGATGGAGTCCATCTCGCGGGCAATGTGCTGCGCGGTGCGCGAGCGGGTGCCCTTGAAGAGCATATGCTCCACAAAGTGGGAGATGCCGTTCACGGCCGCCGCCTCGCAGCGCGAGCCGGATTTGATCCACACCCCCATAGCCACCGAACGCATGAACTCCATGCGCTCGGTCAGCACGATCAGACCGTTCGGCAATACGGTGCGGCGAAGATTTCGTTCAGTGCTCATGGTCATTCGTGAACAGTTGTCAGTTCTCAGTTGCCAGTTCTCAGTTGTCAGTTCTCAGTCTCCAGCAATGACTGGTTAGAATTCGATTGTAGGCTAAAACGGCCTGCGACGTGCCGCAAAGCGCAAAATGCTCTATCCTGAGCCAAGCCATGCGTGAAGATTTCCCCCAGCTTGCCCAAATCGAACCCGCCAGCCCCCAGGCCGAAGGCCCTGCGCGAACCCTCTTTGGATTGGACGCGGCAGCACTGGCGTTGTTTATGGCCGAGGCGGGCGAACCAGCCTTCCGCGGCCGTCAACTGGCCCAAGCCCTTTATCGCCAGCGCATTGCCGATCTGGACGCGATCACCCCGCTGCCCAAGACGCTGCGCCAGCGGCTCGTCGCGGAAGGCTGGCAGGTGGGCCGCCCCGCCATCGCGCAGGTCTTCCAATCCATCGACGGAACCGAGCGCTTTCTTATCGAATGCCGGCCCGGCAGCGCAGAAACGGTGGAGACCGTCTGGATGCCCGAAGGCGACGACGGCGAATCCGGGGACGAGAGCGAACTTGGCGGCGAGAGCGACACGGAACACTCGCAGTCTCTTCAAAACAGTCATCCTGAGCGAGCGCAGCGAGTCGAAGGACCTGCGGTTCGTCGGAGGGACCACGAAACCCGCCGCGCCACCATCTGCGTCTCCAGCCAGATCGGCTGCCTCGTCAACTGTCAGTTCTGCCTCACCGCCAAGCTAGGCCTGCAACGCAACCTGAGCGCGGGCGAGATCGCCGGACAAGTCCTCGCCGTCCTCGACCGTCACGCCGTGGAAGCCGGCCGCGACCGCGTCAATCTGGTCTTCATGGGCATGGGCGAACCATTCCTCAACTACGACAGCTTCATGGGAGCCGTGCGCCTGCTGGTCCGCGAGGCCGGACTCAGCCTGCGGCGCATGACGGTCTCGACTTCCGGCATCGTCCCCGGCATTCTGCGCTTTGCCCAGGAGCCGCCGGAGTTCCGCCCCAAGCTGGCCATCAGCCTGAACGCCCCCAACGACGCGGTGCGCGGCGAGATCATGCCCATCAACCGCAAGTGGCCGATCGCCGAACTGATGGACGCCGCGCGGCAGATCCCGCTGCGCCCCCGCGAGCGCCTGACCTTCGAGTATGTTCTGCTGGGCGGCGTGACCGACCGCCCGGAAGACGCCCGCGAACTAGCCCGCCTCCTCCACCGCTCCGGCCTGCCCGCCAAAGTCAACCTGATCGCCTGGAATCCCGGTCCCGGCATCGCCTACGCCACGCCGCAACCGGAGGCCGTGGAGGCCTTCCGCGGCGCGCTCATCCGCGACGGCATTCCCGCCTATCTGCGCAAGCCCAGAGGCCGCGACATTTACGCCGCCTGCGGGCAGTTGAAGCGGACGGTCGAGGGATAACGGAATTATGTTTTGATAAGCAGGTTTTGTAACAGGGCACGACTTCAGTCGTGCCGAAAATGCAACAAAACAAGGATGGGCTTTAGCCCCTGCGGAGGAAGGCGATGACCAATAAAACTAGCATAATCACTCATGTAACGCGCGGCGACGTTCTCGACGACCTGGGCTTTTCACGCTCCGAGGCAACGGCGCTGAAGTTCAAGGCCGATCTGCTGGATGCAATCCGCGAAGAGGTCGAGCGGCGGAGTTATACCCAGCGCCAATTGGTGGACATCCTCGACGAGCATCAACCAGCCGTCAGCAACTTGCTCCATGGAAAGATCAATCAGGTCAGCATCGAAAAGCTGCTGCGCTATTCCGACCGCCTGGGAATGCGCGCGCGGCTCAAAGTGCTTCCCGCTTTGCACGCGGTGGCGGCTGCTTGAAGGCATACCCGCTACGCTGCCGACAGCTGAATCCGGCTCTTGATCGTCTCGTTGAAGCTTTTGGTCAGTGCCATCATTCCACCCGCCTCTGCCGAATAGTTGCACAGAAGATACCATTCGCTTGAGATTCCTCAGAATGGCGCGGAGTATGGGCACCGTCCCTAACGGGACTCCGACCTCTGCGGTTGGGCCATCAACCCCGCGTTGAAACGCGGGGCTAATAACCATTGCGCCTACGGCGGGGGCAATATTCGTTTCCGACCACTGCGCCTTTCGACTCCGACCATTGCGCCTTTCGACTCCGACCATTGCGCCTGCGCGCAGGCTACTTTCGATCTCAACCGCTGCGCATATGGGGCAGGCGCATTCGTTCCCGGCCTCAGCATCAATGGCAGAGCTTACTTTCGTTCCCAGCCATTGCGTCTACGGCAGGGGCTGCATTCATTTCCAGACGCGGGCTGCCCCCGTTCCCATAAGAGAACACTAAGGTACAAAATCTCCAAGTTTCGATGAACTAGCCGTGAAATTTAGCGCTATCTTAATGAAAGGGAAGACTCTTTCCCCAGGGAGTTCCTCTTGAAACAGCCGGATCACTACGAATTCTTGCAGATCAGCCCGAATGCCGAGGTGAGTACCATTCACCGCGTTTACAAATTTCTCGCGGCTCGCTTTCATCCCGACAACCCGGAGACCGGCGATGCGGAGAAGTTCACCCTGCTGAAACAGGCCTACGACGTCCTCTCCGATCCGGCCCTCCGCGCGAAGTACGACTCGACGCGCGATAAAGAGGCGGTCGAAGCGATTCCCATCCCCGATACCATGGACTTTCTGGATAGCATCGACGGCGAGCTGAACCGGCGTCTGGCGGTATTGGCCGTGCTCTACAAGCGCCGCCGCACCAACGCCCACAAGCCGGAGGTCTCGCTCGGAGAGATCGAAGGCCTGATGAACTTTCCCCGCGATTATCTGGATTTCACCGTCTGGTATTTGATGAAAAAGGGGTATATTACGCGGGCCGACAACTCGGCGCTCACGCTGACCGCCGAGGGCGTGGACTTTGTGGAGGAACAGCGCGCGAATATGCCGAATCTGAGCAGATTGCTCACCAGCGGCTCGGGGCCGACCATCTCCGACCGGCGACGCGGCGGGCAGGCCCCTGCCCCTGCCGAGGATAGGCGCCACAACGCCGACCGCCGCAATTAGGCGAGATGAGCGGGCGCTCCAGATCTCTATTCAACATTCAACGACCTGGAGCGCTGCCTAAATTGCACCCTCGCTAGTTTTTCGGCAGGGGCAACGGCTTGACGCTGCCGCAGTCCGCGCCTTTGTAGACCGAGGTGGACAGCATCGTCATATCCACGGGCATTGAATTCGCCCCGTGCTGCATGGCGCCGGTCATGTGCATTTTGGTTTTGGTCGTGTTGGCATCGACGAAGGTGGCCTCGACGGTGCCCGTTGCGGTCATTTGACCGGTGCAGTTAATCTTGGCCGTCATGCCGCTGGATTGGATGGAAATATCCGTCACCTTGCAATCAGCATTCTTGTTGGGAGGCGCGGGCGATGCGCCGCCGTACTTGTCGATCATGGCCTGGGTGAGGCAGACCTGGACGGTCGTGGGGCCACCAAAGGGCGATCCTTGAGATGGCATCGTCATGCCCTGGGGCAGCGTGACGCCGGGGGGCAATTGGGGCATCTGCGGCATCTGCATGCCGGCCATGGATATGGTTGTGGTGATCTCCCACAGGCCAGGCTTGCGGCTGGACTGCGCCCAGGCAAAGATAGCCAAAGCGAACAGGCAACAACCCATGGTGATCCAAATACGTGTCTTGTGCATGGAACCTCCTGAAAGATGGCGCGGGCCTCTGGCCGCGCACGCCCTAACTGTATCGCAGCGAGTGGACAGCAGGAAAGAAAAAACTCCAGCGGCGCGGAAATACTTTCAGGATTGTTGAAAGGGCCTGTCAGGAGGCCTGCTGCGTGAAGTGATGGCCGGGAACCCGGAAGACGCCTTTGATACTATCCTGGTTTCTCACGCAGATTTGGATGTGCGTTTGACGCCGGAAGCCGGAGTTTGGATAGAGAAGGCCGCCTTCGGGAAAGAGGCCGCGCACGGTGTCGAAGGGCGCTTCACCGGAGCTCTGGCGGAACTCATGCAGATAGTTGATAACCATGCAGTCCAGTTTCCGGTGAAGAAGATCATCACCGCCCGTATTTTCTGGAAGTTGCCCGCCAGATGCAGAAAAATAGGCTTTCAAATCTTCATAAGCGTTTTCAACCGCATGGCTGCCATTTGAACTGAGGAGATCAAGACAAAAGCCCAAATCTATAACAGCGCCCACCACGAAAGGCTCGACTTCGATGCCTTCCCTGGATTTCTTCCGCAAGGCCCGTTGTCTGGCCCAATCCATAGCTCTGTCGGGGTTGGCTTCCCAGAAATAGACTCCAGAACCGAGCCAGTCATAGGAGTTTTCACTGGGGCGAAAAGCTTCATTCAATAGGAGCCGCTCGCCGCTCTCACGGTCGCAGCCATGATAGCCCAGGACGAAGGAGGCGGAGAGGTTATGCATCCTGGCGATAAGGCTCGGTAAGTTTGCCGTCGGGAGTGATAAAACCAAACCGAACCAGAAGGGCACGAGCCTTTTCCGGCGAGTTGCCAATCTCTTCGCGCAGCTTCTTCATGGCTTCAAGCGTCTCCTTTAGATCCTTGTCGGTCATATTCTGGACTCCCTTCACCGCACAGAACTCTCCTCGCGGCTCTGATTCAAGTATACCCCCGTTTTCAAATTTCGCGTTCCGCCAAGGCCGCTTCGCCTAGCGCCAGCAAGGCATTGGTCACGCGCTCGGAGTGATGACGGACGACGCTCTCTTCGCTGGCGAAGTGGCCGGGAATCACACGCACACCCAGAGCCTCGATGCGTTCGATGTCCGCCACGATGGGCGCGGCGCCCTCGGCCGCGTAGCGCGCCCGCGTCTCCGCGGAAAAGATCTCCGTGTTCACCAGCGCATAGTCGAAGACCGGCGTGCCCGTATGCTCGTAGATGCGTTCGATGTGCTGCGCGGCGGTCAGATTCAAACTCTCGTTGGCCTGGGTCATCAGGTTGCAGAGGTACACCCGCACGCCGCGCGCCGTGGCCAGCGCCGCCGGCATCCCCTGCACCAGCAGATTGCAGATCAGCGAGGTGTAGAGCGAACCCGGCCCCACCGTGATCAGGTCGGCGCGCTCAATGGCCTCCAGCGTCTCCGGCAAAGGCGCGGCGTCCGGCGGATCAAGCATCAACTCGGCGATGCGCTTGTGGCTGGCGGTGATATTGGTCTCGCCGCGCACCAGCGAGCCGTCGTCCATGCGCGCCACCAGCGTGGCGTTGGCCGTGGTCACCGGATAGATGCGCCCGCGCGTGGCCAGAATCTTCGAAGCCAGTTGAATGGCGTGGCCAAAGTCGCCGGTGATCTCGGTCAGCGCGGCCACAAAGAGATTGCCGAAGTTATGCCCCTGCAGCGCCTCGCCTTTGCGGAAGCGATGGGCGAAGAGCCGCGCCAGCACGTCCTCCTCCTCGCTCAGCGCCACCATGCAGTTGCGCAGGTCGCCGGGAGGAAGCATATTGAAGCCCTGGCGCAGCCGCCCGCTGGAGCCGCCGTCGTCGGTCACCGTGACCACCGCCGCCAGATCGGCGATCAGCCCCGCTTCGGCCGCCGCAGGATTACCGGTAATCACATGACGCCGCAGGCCGCGCAGCAGCGTGGACAGGCCCGTGCCGCCGCCGATGGCCACCACCCGCAGCGCACGGAACTGAGCAGTTCCGGCGCTTGTTTGCAGCTCGCTCTGCGGGATGTTGGCGGAGTTCAAGGGGGCCTTAGGGAACCTCGGGATAGAGCAGCTCGGTGAACCGGGGATCGTCCGCCATATTCTGGAAGTCATTGTCCACGCGCGCCTGCAGGCGGTTTTTGGGATTCAGTTCAATCGCCTTGCCCATATTTCGAAGGCAATCCTGGGTGCGCCCGGTCATGGCGTCCAGCAGCGCCAGCCCATAATACGCAAAGTCGGCCCTGGGATACGAGGCCAGAATCAGATTGAACTGCTCGCGCGCCTCTTCGTAGTAGCCGGTGTTCAACTGCGAGACGGCGTAATCGTAGTGCTCCTCGGGCGTCGGAAAGCTCAGGTTGTGCTTTTCCAACTGCCGCTGGCAGGTGACGATGTACATCTTGCAGCGTTCTCGCAATTCGGGGGGCACGGTGGCCAGCAGCTTCTCGAAGGCGGCCAGCGCCTTGTCGAACTTGCCCTGCTGCAAGAGCTGCACGGCGGATTGATAGTGCTGCAAAGCCGCTCCCGCGCCCACGCCGGAGTGGCCGCCGGATTTGCCGGCAGGTAGAGTCTCTTTCTTGCGGTCGTACACCACGGTTCGGGCCTCTTGCCTCATCAATATACCTGAAATCTGCAACTCCCGGGAGCGGCTCATCCGGTTCAAGACCGGAATAAAACCCGCCTCACGGATTTGCGCTGCTTAGGCACACTTTATACGCACAACACCGCCTCTCGTCAAGGCTACCCGGCACGCGAGCCTGATTCGTCCGCCAAATTGCCCCGTTTTGCGCCTCTGGAATGCCCATAAACCGCCGGGTTCAGCGAGGGATCGTTGTACATTTTCAATTGCCGGTAGAGCTTGAAGCGCCGCGTCCCGGCCAGGATTTCGCCCCACAACGCGTCCAGGCAGGCGGCCAGATCGCCGCGCTGCTCTTCGAGAATGGCCAGCCGCGCCCGGTTGCGCTCGGCGTGGCCCGGCGGCGCATCGGCCCGCTCGGCCTCTTCGCGGGTGTGATAGATCTTCAGCGCCAGAATGGAGAGCCGGTCGATCATCAGCCCCGGCGTTTCGGAGTGCAGCGCCGCCGCCGGGTTGGGCAGCCCGCGCGGCTCCAGCCAGCCGAGCAGCGCCCGGTCCAGCCCCTCGGCCAGGTCGTTGCGCCGCTGGTTGGTCGGATCCACGCGCCGCTTCACCGCGGCCAGCTCCGCGTCGCTCGCCCCCGGAACCCGCGCCTCGTCCTCGATGTGCCACAGCTCGAAGTTGGCCCGGTGCTGCCCGCTCACCAACCGCAGCCAGTCCGCCTCCGCCTCGCCCTGCGGCGCATCAGCCGCCCCGGCCGCTCCCGCCGCCTGGTGCCATGCCCGCGTCTCCCGATCCTGCTGCTGAACAATTGCCTCTGCCGATAACATTCTGGTCCATCCTTGGCCTGGAGTCTGGTTGCATCGTCTATCGTAGAACTATAGTCACTCAGGGTCCAGTTCTGAACCCAATGCCGCGTTCTTTCCCGGCTTGACACGACAATTTAGCTTCATCTAAACTTTTTGTTGACATCTGGATTTAGTTCTGACTAAATAGTTGGAGAGGCTGCGTGTCGCCAGCGTCCATCAAATTTCGATTGGTTCCCGGAATGCGCTCATCATTGCATCGGGCCATAGGGTATTTGCAAGGGAACCAGGAATTGGACGCCTGGGATGCATTTGAGGCTCTCAATGAAGACAGACGAAGGTACTTTCTCACTTCGATGGGTGAGTGGATTGACGGCCAAAACAGACCTGCAAAACGATTTCACGGTTTTCCAAATGACCCGAATTTTTCGATGTGTTTCGTATTCAAAGTGAAAGACAAACGGCAGGGCCACCGGTTTTATGGGTATCTTTGCAATCCACAACCCCATTCAAATGCAAGGTTGCAATTATGCGTTTTATGCATCCATGCAATGAAGAAAGAGTGGGAGACGGATCGATCGGAACTTGCCAGAGTTGAAACTTGGTATTCGAGCAGCGCCGCGAAAGAGGCAATTCGATCTGAATTTCCCGATGAGGATCGGAACGTACAGAAAGGACAGCAGAGGCAATGGAAAAATTAGCGCATTGGACACAGCGAAGTGTCGCGGATTTTGTTTATAACATCTCTTCAAATTTCGTGGCTCAGTTGGAAACGCGGATGGAAGAGAAGGAGATCAGCCGGAGTGAACTTGCGGCTCGAATGAACAAATCGAATGGGCGCGTCTCCCAGGTATTCAACAATCCTGGAAATCTAAGCCTGAGGGTCATTGTCGAATATGCGCGAACATTAGGCATGAAGGTGAGCATTGTTGCCTACGACGACGGCGATTCGGACAACAAGAACGGCCCGATCAATCCCGAAGTTTTTGTAAAAACTTGGGAAATGGCCAACAGCCCGCTGGACCTTTTTGAAGTGGCTATCGTTGATGAAACAAGACAGGCGCATATGAACTACCTATATGCCAATGTTTTGGACAAGGGCAATCAATTGTTCAAGGGATCTGTTGTCAACCGGGACAACTTTGTTCACATCTGGAAGGATGCCGAGACGGAACATTTAAAAATCGAGCTGCTGACCGATTCTAACGAGGATGAGCAGCCATCCGCAATTCTGAAACGGTTCGGCGCTATGCAATATTCGTACAACCAATCAACCAACAGCGTCGTCTATGGGGAATCTGTTGTACCACAATCATATCCGTTTTACGGTCTGGATTCCTTGCCGAAAGAACAGCCGTATTTCAAACATCCAGCTTCGGTCACCTACCAAAACAATCAACAGTTGGAGAGAGCATCATGACGAACAAAGAACAGCATGCCGCAGCAGCGATGGAACCTAAACTGCAGTTCCACAAGGCGGAAGATTTCAAATCGTTCTATGTGAATTGGGTCCAATCGTCCTTCACCCCTTTCGATATTTCCCTCGTGGTCGGTGAGTTCTTTTCCGCTGATGAACCTGGCACGTTTGAAGTCATGCAAAAAGCAAGAATCATCTTGAATCCCGTGGAGGCGAAAATCATCTCAGGGATGCTTCTTGAAGCACTGAAAAACTATCAGTTGCAATTTGGCAGCGTCACTGTTCCTAGTGGTCTACCCGGCCATGAAGAAGTAGAAAATGCAAAAGAACAAAACGCGGAAGGTATGTAGCAAGTGCGTCGTAACCCCATCCACTCCGCGCTTTTGCAGTATGGATCGGAAGAAATATTGCATACTCTTGGGGCTGGATCTGAAATCCTTGCAAAATGTTCTGCTTTAGGAGGATCAATGCCCACCCCGCGCAGTTGGAAAGATGCCGAAGGCGTAGCGGCGGCGCGGGAGTTTCTCAGCAAGAAGCCGCCGCGCCGGGCAGCGGTCCGCGATCTGATGACGGCGCTGCTCTCGCCGGAGCGCTTCACCCGCCGCTGCGCCGCTGACCTGGCCCGGCGCATTAGCGCGCGGGAGCCAGGAATTCTACGCGCCTATGCTTCCGTGCTGATCGATCTGCTGGCCGAACTGCCGCTGGACGAGTGGCAGGCGCGCGGCTATCTGACGCTGGCGGCGGCGCTGAACGCCTCCACCCGCACTCAGCGCATGAGTTTGGCGGTTTACGTCCGCGCTCTTGTCGAGGACCCGCGCAACGCCCTGCGGGCCATCGCGCTGGAGGCGCTTGCGATTCTGGCGGCGGCCGAGCCGGAGCTGCGCGAGGAGGTGCTGCCTCTGTTGGAGCGCGCCCGCCGCGAGGGCACCTGCGCCATGCGCTGCCGCGCCAAACGAATGCTCCCCCTGCTGCTGGCCGCGGAGATCGATTCCCGCACCGCCGCATTAAAATAGCTTTGGGAGTGCAAATGGACAAGAACTGGCAGTTTCCGCACCGTCGATGGAATCCTCTGCGCCAATCCTGGGTGATGGTTTCACCGCACCGCACACAACGCCCCTGGCAGGGCGAAGTCGGTCAGAAGGCCGCGCCCTCTGGTGCGCCTTATGATCCGCAATGCTACCTCTGCCCCGGCAATGAGCGCGCCGGAGGAGCCGTCAATCCGGCCTACGACGGAATTTTTTCTTTCGTCAACGATTATTCGGCGCTGCTGCCGGATTCGCCCGCCGTCAGCCAGACGCCGGCCTCGTCACTGCTCGTGGCCGAGCCGGCCCGCGGCCTCTGCAAGGTCATCTGCTTCCATCCCGACCACTCGCTGACGCTGGCGCGCATGACGCAGCCGGAGATTCGCAGCGTAGTGGACGCCTGGACGCAGGAGTATACGAATCTGGCCGCCATCGACTGGATCGAGTACGTGCAGGTCTTCGAGAACCGCGGCGCGATGATGGGCGCCAGCAATCCGCATCCGCACTGCCAGATCTGGTCCACCAGCTTTGTCCCCGACGAGCCAGCCGCCGAGACCCACGCGCAGAGCGAGCATCTGGCCCGCACCGGCCATTGCCTGCTGTGCGACTACCTGGCCGCCGAACAGGCTGATCAGAACCGCATCATCTTCCAGAACGAGCACTTCACCGCGCTGATTCCCTGGTGGGCCGTCTGGCCCTTCGAGGTGCTGCTGGTGAGCCGCCGCCACCTGGGCGCAATGCCGGAACTGACCGCCGATGAGCGCGATGGCCTCTCCGACGCGCTCAAGCGCATCACCACGCGCTATGACAACCTCTTCGAGACCAGCTTCCCGTACACCATGGGCTTTCATCAATCGCCCACGGACTCCGAGAAGCATCCGGAGTGGCACTTCCACGCGCACTTCTATCCGCCGCTGCTGCGCTCGGCCACGGTACGCAAGTTCATGGTGGGCTTTGAGATGCTGGCCATGCCGCAGCGCGACATCACGCCCGAAGGCGCCGCGGAGCGGCTGCGCGCCTGCTCCGAGCAGCACTTCTGGCCGAGAGCATGAGCGCTGGACCGGCGGAATGCGTCGTTTGAAGTCAGGCGAAGCGAAGAGTAAACTTGCTCTGACCGTTGTGTGCCCCAGGTCTGGATTTTCAGACCTGGGGGGCCAAGAACCCCTGGGCGCCACATCCTCGCCGCGTCTTTGTTTTTGCAGCTAGGGTGGGAGACTACGAACCTCAACCGGCCCGTTACAGGAAGACCACGATGCGTAAAACCACAGGAACCCTTCTCGCCGTCCTCACACTCGCGCTCTTCGCGAGCGCTCAGAGACCAGTCGCTCTCAATCTCAAGCCTCAGCCCGCCGCGTCTGCCTCCGCCGCCAGCGCGCCCGACCCGGCCATCAACGCCGTGATCTCCGCCGTGATGCCGCGCGCGGCCAACTGGGGCGCGGTGAAGAGCCTTCCCTTCTCCGCCACGGAGACAACTGTGCGCGAGCAGACCCTCTCCAACGGCACAGTCATCAAGAGCACCGTGAACGTGCTTCTCGCACGCGACTCCGAGGGCCGCATCCGCGCCGAAAGCACCCTCAAGCCGGACTCGAGCGGCACACCGCAAGGCCGCATCGTCACCCTCTGGAATCCTAACGACGGCAAGGCCATTACCTGGATCACCGGCAACCCGGCGGCCAACCTCGCCTCGGTCATGCATCTGCCCGAGACGCAGATCAGCAGCTTCCTGAGCAGCCTTGGCTCCTCGCCGCAATCGGGCGCGCGCGTTCCAATCCAGCGCAGCGCGGGACCAGTCGCTCTCGCCGCCTCTTCTGCGCCAGACTCCGCCAACCTCAGCACCGAAAGTCTCTCCGAGCAGTCCGTCGCCGGCGTTCTGGCCACCGGCACGCGCATCACGCAGGTCATCCCCGCCGGAAGCGTGGATAACGACCGCGACTTCACCGTTGTCTCGGAAACGTGGACCTCGGCGGAGTTGAAGACCACCGTCCGCCAGGTGAGCAGCGACCCGCGCACCGGAACCGTGACCACCGAGCTGAGCAACATCGACCGCACCGAACCGGACCCCGCGCTCTTCAAAGTGCCCGCCAACATCCCCGTTACGGAACTGCCCTGACCCGTTCGTCCACCAACCGCCCAAACCGCACCTTGTCTAATCAGAAACAGGCGTGGACCGGGAGGTCGGCGCTACATTTTTCAGTCTGCGGGCCGGCAACAGCTATAGCGGCTCAGAAGAGCCACCGCGCCGTCAGCACCAGCCCATGATTGTAGCTGTGAAAATGGCTCGTGGCGATCTGCATTCCCGCGCCAAAGGCCAGTCCGGCGCGCGCCTTGGGGTCGCCGGGATGCAGCGCGCACTTGCCCACGATCACGCCCGGCGTTACAAACTCCTGCATCTTGCCGTCATTCGCGCCGCCCTTGTAAAACGTGGCGTTGCTCTCGATCTCCGGCCAGAAGAGCTTGCCGGCACGAACCTGCGCCACGGTATTCCAGGCCACCGGCCGTCCCGAGGCTGTAATCGCCGGCTGTCCGCTCGGCAGCGTCGCCCCCAGCGTCGATTGCACGTCAAAGCGGCCGATGCCCTTGCCTCCGCCCACGGTGGGCGCAACGCTGGAGTCGGTAGAGCCGTTCTTGTAGCTGCCTGTGGGGATGGTGGCCAGCACCCAGGCGCTCAGCGTGTAGCTGCCGTGCTGCGCGTTACCGCTCAGGAGGCGGTATTTGCCCAGGAATGATACGTCGCCGGCGCCGTCCTTGGCCGTCGAGTTGTGCTCGATGTACGGCGGCAGGTTGAAGGCAAGCTCGGTCCGCGCCCAGGGAACAAGGTTCAGCCCCTTGCTGTTGTCCAGGTTCCAGGTGGTGGTCAGCGCGGGCGCAATCTGCCGCACCATGTCGGTGCGCGCCACCTGAATCAACCCGGTGGTGGTGGTCACCAGCGGGACCGCCCAACTGGGCTGCTTGGCCTGCGTGGCGGAGGCCCGCGCCTGCCAATGATGAAAAAAGCCGCCGGAAGCGGCGCTCGCTGAGCCGTCTTGCGCAATCAAATTTGCCGTGGTCAGCAGGAAGAACAGAGAAAGGGGAAGCTGTCTCATGTCGGTTCATTGAGCATGAAGGACGAATGAGGCGCGGACAACTGCCCACGGGTGGAGGCTTCTCTCCATCATTGGAAGGAGGGGAAACAGCTATCAGCTTTCAGCTTTCAGTTTTTGACTGATAGCTGACGGCTGATAGCTGACGGCTGATAGCTAACGGCTGATAGCTAACGGCTGTTTTTACACCCCGATCACGTCGCACAGTTCCTTGACCGCCGCGGCGCTCTTCATCAACGCGGCGTGTTCCTCTTCAGAGAGCCGGACTTCGACGATCTGCTCAAGGCCAGCCGCGCCCAGCTTGCAGAGCACGCCCATGTAGTAGCCGTTGACCCCGTACTCGCCCTGCAGGAAGGCCGCGCAGGGCAGAATCTTCTTCTTGTCCTTGAGGATCGCCTCGGCCATCTCCACCGCCGCCGCCGATGGCGCATAGTAGGCGCTGCCCGTCTTCAGATGCTTCACAATCTCCGCGCCGCCATCGCGCGTGCGCTGCACAATTGCGTCGATGCGCTCCTTGGGCAACAGTTCGGTGATGGGAATCGAAGCTACGGTGGTGTAGCGCACCAGCGGAACCATCAGGTCGCCGTGGCCGCCCAGCACCAGGCAACTCATGTTCTCCACGCTTACGTTCAGTTCTTCGGCGATGAAGCTCTTGAAGCGACCGGAGTCCAGAATGCCTGCCATGCCGATTACCCGCTCGCGATTGAAGCCCGATAGCTTGTAAGCCGCCTGCACCATCGCGTCCAGCGGATTCGAAACCACAATCAAGATCGACTCCGGCGAGTAAGCGACGACATTCTTGACCACATCCGACATGATCTTGAAGTTGGTGTGCAGCAGGTCGTCGCGGCTCATGCCGGGTTTGCGGGGCAGTCCGGCGGTGATGATGACAATGTCGCTGTTGGCGGTGGCGGCGTAGTCGTTGGTGCCGGTAATATGCACGTCCGACCGCTCGATGGGCAGCGCCTGCCGCAGGTCCAGCGCCTTGCCCTGCGGCACGCCCTCCACCACATCCACCAGCACCACATCGGCCAACTCCTTGGCCATGATCCAGTGCGCCGCCGTCGAGCCGACATTGCCGGCGCCGATAATACTGATCTTCTTGCGCATTACTCCTCCTTGGGGATAACTCTCGATTCTGTACTTCTGAAATCTACAATCAAATCGTGTTTTGAAAGGGCACGACTTTAGTCGTGCCGTAAGATCCGAAAAATGAAAACGGGCTTTAGCCCCTGAGGGAAGGTTTTTCGGTGTTTTCGACGTTCATTGGCTGCAAAAACTGATTGATAAAACCGCAGGCTCTCCTACCTCCAGCCTGCGCCAATTTACAAAAGCGGCGGATTCTATGATTGCCGCGTACAGATCAGGATGATTTTCACGAAAAGGAACTACATTTTCCAACTGAAGAGTGAGTGTATGACCCTGCGTAGCGTGAATGCTGGTCATTCCATCCTCCGGCTTATCGAGAGATGTCATGCAATCAATCCAAGCGTTCAAGTTTCTGCCATAGAAATCCGGAAATCCGAAGGTGGTGGCAAATTCATCATGGAATGACTTCCAATCCGAAATTTTCAAACAATCGACAGAAATCCAATTTGAAAACATTGCCTAACATCTCCTAAAAACATCCCTCAGGGGCTAAAGCCCGGTTTTATATGGCCGATTAGCGGCACGGCTAAAGCCGTGCCCTTTCAAAGCCCCTTGGCCCCAATGTTTTCGAAGTCCTCGGTCCCTTGGTCCCTAGTCCCTTGGTCCCTAGTCTCTAGTCCCTTGGTCCCTTGGTCCCTGCCGTTACAGGTTGCCGATAATCCGCGAAGCAAACTCGCTGGTGCCCACCTTGGTCGCTCCCGCCGTCTGCCGCTCGAAGTCATAGGTTACAAACTTCTGCAGAATCGTCTTCTCCAGCGACGCCTCAATCAGCTTGGCCGCTTCCTTCCAGCCGATGTACTCCAGCAGCATCACGCCGCTCAGAATCACCGAGCCGGGATTGATCATGTCCTTGTCGGCGTACTTGGGCGCGGTGCCGTGCGTGGCCTCGAAGACCGCGTAGCCGTCGCCGATATTCGCGCCGGGAGCTATACCCAGCCCGCCCACCTGCGCCGCCGCCGCGTCGGAGATGTAGTCGCCATTGAGGTTGGTCGTCGCCAGCACACTGTAATCCTCCGGGCGGATGATGATCTGCTGGAAGATGGAGTCGGCGATGCGGTCGTTGACCAGAATCTTGCTCTTCCACGCGCCGTTGCCGTGCGACTGCCCAATCGAGGCCAGCACCTGCCGCACCTCCGCGAAGACCGCCTCCTGGTAGGCCTGATTGGCCATCTCCAGCCCCGGCTCAATCAGCGCGGCGTTCTGCTCGACGGTGAGCGCGGGGTTGGCGTCCTGGTTGCCCAGAATCCAGCTTTCGCGCTCGGTGACCGTCTCGGCGCGGAACTCCTGCGTGGCCACCTCGTAGCCCCACTCGCGGAAGGCGCCCTCGGTGAACTTCTGGATGTTGCCCTTGTGGACCAGCGTAACCGTCTTGCGGCCCGTCTCCAGCGCGTGGCGGATGGCGTAGCGCACCAGGCGCTTGGAGCCAAAGATGGAGATCGGCTTGATCCCCACACCGGAATCCGTCCGCACTTTTTTCTTGGTTTTGGCCAGAAGTTCGTCGTTCAAAAACGAAATCAGCCGCGCCGCGTCCGCCGAGCCTTCCTTGAACTCGATCCCCGCGTATACGTCCTCGGTATTCTCGCGGAAGATGATGATGTCCACCCGCTCCGGGTGCTTCACCGGGCTGGGCACGCCCTGGTAGTACTTCACCGGCCGCACGCAGGCGTAGAGGTCCAGCAACTGCCGCAGCGCCACATTCAGCGAGCGGATGCCCCCGCCCACCGGCGTCGTCAGCGGCCCTTTGATGGAGACGCGCAGATCGCGCGCCGCCGCCACCGAATCGTCGGGCAGCCACTCGCCGAATTGCCGGAAGGCCTTCTCGCCGGCGTAAATCTCAAACCAGCGGATCGCCCGCCGCCCGCCGTAAGCCTTTTCCACCGCGGCGTCGAAGACCCGCTGCGAAGCCTTCCAGATGTCCCGCCCCGTGCCGTCGCCCTCGATGAAGGGGATGATGGGATGATCGGGCGTGGTGATCTGCCCGTCGCTGTACTCGATTGGCTGGCCGTCGGTCGGCAACTTCAGTCCGTTATAGGTGGCTTGCATCCGATTTATTGTGATCCTCCTCACATGGGGTCAATTAGAGGCTACCACCTGCAATTCAGGCGTGGCAATGGCGGGAGGGCCGGCGTGGGGGCCGATTCGCAGAGGCCGTTCCCAAAATGCCGCGACTTCCGGGTGAGTGGCGGTTTTCGATTCGGTGAGGATTCTCAGATGTGGACGCGCCCTATTCGACACGCATCTCAGTGATGTACGGCTGGCCGTTGCGTAGCCGGTACGCAAACCACAGTTTTGTGCCTGCGCCGAAGGAGAGTTCAAAGGTGCCCGTCTTCCCGTGACTCAATACATGACACTCGTCGACCATATCAAAGTCAATTTTAGTTTGTTTGAGAATGGCCAGCACGGATGGCATCGCAAGATCTGCCGCCGTCGACGACTTCACCCGGCTTGCCGCAAGCAGCCGATCCACCCATTGAATCTGCGGTTGCAGGAAGTGGTGGCCAAGGCTCTCAACCTTGCTGGGAGCCAGACGGATGATCCAAATGCCGCGTGGCTCGGCGCAGCAGCCGAAAGAAGAGAACGAGAGAGATACCTCCTTTGTCGGCACGGTGAGCAGATTGCCGACGAGTTGAATATCACGGTCTTCATCGATATAGAGCCGGTAAGACTGAATGATGAGATTCTTGGCTTCGGCTCCGTCCCACTGCCAAACGCTCAGTTGTTTCATCAAAGTATTTCCGTTTGTTGATTGAAAAGCGTCTATTGCAAAACGCGGCTGACCATTTTCAGAGGGCGGTAGAGGCAGCACTTTATCCACAACCAGCGAGCCGCAGTAATAGGCGCATGAACCGAGGAACGCCCAAAGTCCGATTTCATCTCTTGAGCGAAAGTGTTGTTCAGCCAGTGGCTTGACGCTCCACTTCGGCTGGAAGTGACCGTCTGCGCCACGGGCGACCACGATGAATGTTGCGGTGGCAGGAGGGCTGTAGGGTTCAAAAACGGCGGTGACGACATAGACATCCGCGGCGATGCGGGTTGCGGAGCCTTCCATCGCGTAGAGATCAGGGATATCGGGATCCCAAAACTCTGGATCATTGCGCGGCGGCGTAAAGTCAACAAATAGAGTTTCGAGTCCTTTGGCAGACGGGTCAGGATGCAGATCGAGCCAAGCCGCTGCCCACTCAGCGGACAGTCGCCACCCCTCGGTCAATAACGGTGTCAACCGCGCGTCGATTGGTTCGAGCCGTTTGCCATCCTTCCCCTGCCCATTCATACGTTCCAGAACGCTTTTATGCGCATGGATCAATTCCAGCATTTGCGGAGTAATGTACGAAGCGGCGGGCTGAGTTTCCGCGCTAAGTTTCGTAACGCACAAAAAGAGAGCAATCAGCACTATCGTCAAAAAACGAAAAAACCTGAGCATCTTGCGGCCCTCAATGGCTCATGATCCCAATCCGATGGGTGAGCGAAATCTTAAGGGCAATTATGGCATAAATTGCCCGGTTCCCCATCCTTGCGATGTTTTTTATTTGTCGCAAGGGCGGGAAACCATGAACCCCAAGCGAGCGAAAAGCGGGCAGTTGGCCGCACAACAGATGCTTGACATCAGAGGCCGTCCGGCTTAGCATCATGCTGTGCGGATCACTCTGACCATCGACGACGACATAGCCGTGCTCATAGAGCAGGAGGCGCGGCGTACAGGAGAATCCTTCAATGCCACCGTCAATCGCCTGCTCAGACTTGGCTTGTCGGCCAAGCGTCAGCAGCAAGACTCCGATCCGAGCAGCATGACGCCAAACACTTAGAATCTTCCAAGAAACTTACTTAGACGGTATAGCAGGACTTCCCGGTCTCTCAGACGCCAATGATTTCAGTTACTTGCGTATAACCAGCCGCCCTCACTTCTCCGCCTTCTCCTCGTGATACTCCATCTCGGTATTGATCGCCCAGATATTGTCTTTCGTTGTAACTTCGTTGACAATGTTCTCGACGGCGGTCATTGCGGTCAGCATCGAATGGTCCTGGTTGTTGTATTTGTGCATTCCGTTGCGGCCCACCAGAAAAAGATTTTCAAAGCCGTCCAGATACTTGCGAATCACATCAAAGCGCTCATAACTTCCAAAGTACGCAGGATAAGTCTTGGGCACATGAACCACGACCGAGTCTTCCACATCCTCGGCCTTGAGAATGCCGATCCGGGCAATCTCCTCAACCGCAAACTTCGCCATCTCCTCGTCGGAGAGCTTCCACAGCGGATCAGTCTCATTGCAGAAATACTCAAGTCCAATCCAGACCTTGTCCGGAACGCTCACCAGCCAGGGGCTCCAGTTATTGAAGATTTGCAGCCGCCCCACCATCACATCCGGCTCCTGAATATAAATCCAGTTATCCTTGAGCGGCGAACCATCCCTTTCTGTGACGCTAAGTTTGCTGGCCAATAATCCCACGGTGATAAAGTCGCGATACATGAGGCCATCGCTCACCTCGGTCACTTCGGCGGGAACCGGCGCAGAAAAAGCGCGGACCAGATCGCGCACCGGCATCGTGGAGAAGAAATAATCACCTTTGTAAGTTACTCGTTCTCCCGATTCATTCACTCCCTCGACCGATACGATCTTATTGTTTTCCACGTTGATCCGGTCGATCTGTGTGCCGAGATGAATCTCTCCGCCGCCTTTTTTCACTAACTCAGCCGCATATTCCCAAAGCTGTCCCGGTCCCAGTTTGGGATAAAGAAACTTCTCGATCAGCGAGGTTTCCGTCTTTTTCTGCGCAATATCCTTCTTCTGATCTCCGCCGAAGGCCTTCTTGAGGAAATGCGTCACCACGCCTTTGAGGGAAAGCCCCTTGATGCGCTGCGCGCCCCATTCGGCGCTGATTTCATGGCAGGGCACTCCCCAGACCTTTTCCGTATAGGACTTGAAAAAAGTGAGATAAAGCTGCTTGCCGAAGCGGTTGATGATGAAATCCTCCAGGGATTTCTCTTGGCGCTGGGGCAGCAGCGCCGAGCGCATATAACTCAGGCCGCAGCGGATGGTGCGCGTCAGGCCCATGTTGCGGAAGGTGGCCGCGGTCAGGCTGATGGGATAGTCAAAGAAGCGGCGCAGAAAATAAATGCGGCTCTTGCGCGGACGGACCAGCATAACTAGGTCTTCGTTTTGCGGATCGCGCGCCCCGGCAGAGTCGGGAAGATCGCGCTGTTGCCCCTGATGGCGCAGTTCGCCCTCCGGGGTCGAACCGGCCTCGACCGGCATCAGTTCCAGCCACCACCGCATCACGCGCTCCGACTTGGAAAAAAAGCGATGGCCGCCAATATCCATGCGGTTACCCTTGTAGCGAACGGTGCGTGAGATGCCGCCGATCTCCTGGCTTGCCTCGATCAGAATGGGCTTGATGCCGGAACGCCGCTCAAGTTCGAGGGCCGCTGTGAGTCCGGCCGGGCCTGCTCCGATAATGATTGCCGTGCCATGCTTCATGAGACTCATTCCTTTGCATTCTCTCAGATTCAGCGGCGGTTCTACGATGTGCCAACCAAATCCCGGAATCGAACCGGGACCGCTTTGAATGTGAATGAAGGATTAAATCCGGCCCTGCTCTGTTCCAATCTGCTCAAATGCGATAAACTCAAGCGGGTACGTATCTTCAATCACCGATCTTCAAAACCACAGGAGGACACATAGAAATTGGGAAAAAGCATGGTCCCGAAGAAGCTGTTTTTCACCAAGGGCGTAGGCAAACACAAGGAGCGTTTGACCTCCTTTGAGCTGGCGCTTCGGGATGCGGGGATCGCCTCGCAGAACTTGGTGCGCGTTTCATCCATCTTTCCGCCGAACTGCAAGATGCTCACTCGCAAGGAAGGCCTCACCTACCTGAGCCCCGGCGAGGTGGTCTTCGCGGTGATCGCGGAGAACTCGACGCGCGAGCCGCACCGCCTGCTGGTCTCCAGCATCGGCGTCGCCATCCCCGCGGACAAGAACACCTACGGCTACCTGAGCGAGCACCACAGCTTTGGCGAGACCGAGGAGCAGGCCGGCGAGTACGCCGAGGAACTGGCCGCCGAGATGCTGGCCACCACCCTCGATGTTGAGTTTGATCCGGACAAGAGCTGGGACGAGAAGAAAGAAGTTTACCGCCTCTCCAACAAGATCGTTCGCACCAGCAATGTGACGCAGTCGGCCATGGGCGACAAGAACGGACGTTGGACCACTACGATTGCCGCCGCCGTGCTGATTCTGGAAGAGTAGGGATCGCAGCCGGTACAATTCTGAGGCCAATTCCGCGCGATGGGATTGGCCTTGCCGCATCTTTGTGCTGGCTGCTCACTGAACTTCCGTGCCTCTTCCATTTCGTCCTGAGCGCCGTCGAAGGATCTGCGCTTTCAAGAATGGAATGGGTGGGATTCCACGAACTTGAACCATCCTTGTTTGTAAGTAAGATTGTTTTCCGCCTATGACAAATTCACGCAAATTCAATGTTGGCCTGGTGCAGATGCGCATGGGCGCTGACCCGGAGGTCAACTTCGCCGCCGCGCTGGAACACATCCGCACAGCGGCGCGGCTGGGCGCCAACATCGTCTGCCTGCCGGAACTTTTTCGTACGCAGTACTTCTGCCAACGCGAAGATTTGCAACTCTTCGATCTGGCCGAACCGATTCCTGGGCCATCCACGGCGCGGCTAGCTGAGGTGGCGCGCGAGGCGCACGTTGCGGTGATTGCCTCGCTCTTTGAGCGCCGCGCGCCGGGACTGTATCACAACACAACCGTCACGCTGAATGCCGATGGAGCTGTCGCCGGCGTCTATCGCAAGATGCATATTCCGGACGATCCGCTCTACTACGAAAAGTATTACTTTGCTCCCGGCGACCTGGGTTTTCAGGCCGTCAATACTGCCTTTGGCCGCATCGGCACGCTGGTCTGCTGGGATCAGTGGTACCCGGAGGCTGCGCGGCTCACGGCGCTGCAAGGCGCGGAGGCCATTTTTTATCCGACGGCGATTGGCTGGCATCCGGCCGAGAAGGCGGAGTTTGGCGCGGCGCAATATGAGGCGTGGCAGACCATCCAGCGCGCGCACGCCATCGCCAACGGCGTCTATGTGGCGGGAGTGAATCGCGTGGGCCTGGAGCACGGCGACGTTTCTGGAAATCGTGCTACTGGCCCCGGCATCGAGTTTTGGGGCGGCAGCTTTCTGGCTGATCCCTTTGGCCGCGTGATCGCCAAGGCCTCGCACGACGCGGAAGAGATTTTGATCGGCGAGATCGACCTTAGCCTGATCGAAGAGACGCGCCGCAACTGGCCCTTTCTGCGCGACCGCCGCATTGATGCCTACGCGCCCATCACCCAGCGCTACCTTGATATTCCTAATAAACTGTCATCCTGAGCGACCGAAGCACAGCGTAGGGAGTCGAAGGACCTGCGGTTATTTCAGTTTCACGAAGATTTGAGTTTTTCGATGCAAAACAAAACGCCGCGCGAACTCGGTTACAGAATGCCCGCCGAATGGGAGCGCCACGAAGCTACATGGCTGGCGTGGCCGCACAATCCTGAAGACTGGCCGGGCAAGTTTCAGGCCATTCCCTGGCTCTACGCGGAGATTGTGCGCCTGCTTGCCGCGCGGGAGCAAGTGCATATTCTCGTCGAGGATGCCAAGGCCGAATTGCGCGTCTACGGAATCCTGGAACGCGCCGGGGCGAATCTCGACCGCGTCAGTCTGCATGCGTGGCCGACGAATCGCAGTTGGACGCGTGACTCCGGCCCCATCTTTGTGCGTAACTCCGAGGGCAAAATTGCAGTGACGAACTGGCGCTTCAATGCCTGGGCCAAGTACGATGATTGGAAGTTAGACGACCAAGTGCCGGGGCGCGTGAGTGAGTTACTCGATCTGCCGGAATGGCAGCCATCCGCCGAGTTATCCGATGGCTTGAAGCAGCGGCTGGTGCTGGAGGGCGGCTCTATCGACGTGAACGGCGCGGGAGTTATGCTCACCACCGAGGAATGCCTCTTGAGCGAGATGCAGCAGCGCAATCCTGGAGTGAGCCGCGCGCAACTGGAGCAGGCCTTTCACGACTATCTCGGCATCGATCAGGTCATCTGGCTTGATCGCGGCATTGTGGGCGATGATACGCATGGACACATCGACGACATCAGCCGTTTCGTTGGGCCAGCGACCATCGTTACCGCTGTCGAACTTAATAAGAGCGATCCAAATCACGCGCCGCTCGCTGAGAATCTTGCGCGGCTCAAGGCGGCGCGCACACTTGACGGCAAGCAATTCGAAATCGTCGAACTTCCAATGCCGCGGCCAGTGATATTTCGCGGCCAACGCCTTCCGGCGAGTTATGCGAACTTCTACATTGCCAATGATCTCGTGTTAGTTCCCACCTTTCACGATCCCAACGACCGCATAGCATTGAACACGCTGGCAGAGCTATTTCCAACCCGCGAAGTCATCGGCATTCACAGCGTGGACTTGGTCTGGGGCCTGGGAACGCTGCACTGCATGACCCAGCAGCAGCCGGCGGCGGGCGCACCGGCTGTAGTATAATGCGAATCACGGAGGTTTGTGTATGCTCGCCCCCAAAGAAGCGATCATGAAGGCTCGGACGTATTTAGGCGATATACTTCCTGATTTCGCGAAGCTAGACCCCAAGGTTGAAGAGATGCGACTGGAAAACGGCCAGTGCTGGAAGATCACATTTTGCGTTATTCAAGGCGATGATGCAAAAGCAGACAGTCTCGCCGATCTTTTACGCAGGCACCGCATTTGGAAAGTCGTTTCAGTCACGTCGGATGATGGTTCGTTGATTGCTGTCGAGAATTCGCCTTTTTGAGGAAGACATGCTCCGAGAAGAACTGCTTTTCACTCGCTTCAAAGGCAAGAGTGTTCTTCTTGATTCCAATTTGCTGCTTGTCTTCCTTACCGGCTCTCTTGGTCCGCGCGTCTTTGAACGATTCAAGCGGATCAGCAGCTATTCGATGGATGATTATGATCTATTAGTGAGTTTTGTCGCTTGTTTTTCTACTTTACTGACGACTCCGCATATTCTTACCGAGGTCAGCAATCTGGCTAATAGCTTGCCAAGCTGGTATAAGCCCGAATGGTACGAAAAATTAGCAGCTTTGATCCGATGCCAGAATGTTGCCATTCAAGTTCATGAAAAATGGATTCCAGCGTTTGAACTTGCTTGCTTTCCTGAATTTTCCGAGTTTGGCATTACTGATTCAGCCGTTGCAAAATTGTGTTGCGAGTCGCTCGTAGTGACGGAAGATTATCGTTTGTCTGGAGTTTTGCAAAGTCGAAACATTCCTGTTATCAATTATTGCGATCTCCGAAATTTTCACCGTAATGACTAAGGTATGTCCGTGAGTATCGATCAGGATTTCATGCAACTCGCGCTCACGGAAGCCCGCCAAGCTGCAGAGGCGGGCGAAGTTCCTATCGGCGCGGTCATCGTCCGCGAGGGAGTGATCGTGGCGCGCGGACAGAATCGCGTGCTGCGCTCGCTGGACCCCACGGCCCACGCGGAGATTGTGGCGATGCGCGCGGCGGCTAACTTTGTCGGCAACTATCGCTTGCTGGGCTGCACGCTTTATGTAACTCTGGAGCCATGCGCGATGTGCGCTGGAGCTATGACTCATGCAAGAATTGCGCGGCTTGTCTATGCCGCTCCCGATCCCAAGGCAGGCGCCTGCGGCTCGGTGCTTGCCGTGCTGAATCATCCGCAGCTCAACCACCAGATGCTGGTGGAGCAAGGCATTCTGGCCGAGGAATCAGCCGAGTTGCTGCGCAGTTTCTTTCGCGAGCGGCGTTGAATTGGTTCGTAATAGTGAAGGAGGTTATTTTGATGGACATTTCGGAGATTTTGGATAACCTTGGCTATCTGGCAGCGCCTCTGGTCGTATTTTTTCTTTTTCGTCTTGTAAAACGCATTCCGCAAAAATGGCTGCGTATTTCCGCGCACATTATCTCTGTTTTGGTTTTTATAATCTGCGGGGTAGCTTTAATCTTAGATTTGTTGTTTTTGGTAACAACAGAACGCCGTCCTGCTATTGTTTCTCCGGATGGCAAACACTTTGCTGTGATCTACTGGACGAATGTCATATTTGACCACAATTATGTGGCGGTAGCCCATATATCCATTCGCTCGCGTTGCAACCCGATAGCGACTGAAGTCTTTGCGGACGGAGTTGTTGCACGATCATTGCCTGACTTGCTCAATGATCCTGAGGTGCGTTGGCTGGATGGGCGTCATTTGTTGATTTCCAGCAGGAGTAATGGAAAGGTTGGAAACTGCCCGCCCGGATCAAATCGCTTTAAGGGAATTGAAGTTCTTTGCCGGGAGTAAAATGATCTTGTACAAACGTCTCTGATCGTTACGTTGAGATCTCAGCTACGCGTCAGCGCTCTGATCCGTTCTGCTTGTTGTGGCCATTTCGCAACTAACTCCGCGTAACTTCCGCTCTGATAATCCGCATAGTCAAAGCCGGGACTCACCGTGCAGCCGAGCAGTGCAACCTTGCCTTCGCCGGCGAGCCGCGCGCCTTGCCAGACGCCGGAGGGGACGACGAGTTGCACCTGCTGCCCAGCAGCCAAGTCGGGGCCGAGAGTGAAATGCGCGGAGCGCCCGTCGGGGAACAATTGCAGCATTTCCACCGGATCGCCGAGATAAAAGTGGAAGACCTCATCGGAAGCGAGGCAGTGCATCTCTGAGAAGCTGCCCGCCTCCAGCAGGTAGTAGATCGCGGTGCCCAGAGGGCGCGATCCGTGCGGAAGCTCGACGATGCTTTCCGAGGCATAAGTGCGCCGGAAGAAGCCGCCCTCGACCGCCAGCGGTTCCAGCTTCAGCAGCGATTTGATCTCTTCTGCGGTCATCTCCCTGATGGTAGCAGCGCGGAGGCGATAGAATGTTCGCATGAAGGTGCAAATGTATGGCGTCACCTGGTGCGGGGATTGCCGCGCCGCGCGGCGCTTCCTCACCAATCACGGCGTGGAGTTCACAGAGATCGACATCGACAAGGACCGCGAGGCGGCGGTCGAGTTGGTGCGGCGCGTCGGCAAGCGGGCCGTGCCGCAACTGGTGATCGACGGCGAGTGGTTCCAGCCTTACAAGCCGGGGCGCGGGCTGCTGGAGGACGAACTCTTCCAGCGGTTGGGGATTCCACACCCATAAATACCTTTCCCTCGTACAATAAAGAGTTGGAGCAGGGCCGCCGCGCGGCTCTTACGAAGGAGATTCCCCGTGATCGAACGCTATACACGACCGGCGATGGGCCGCATCTGGACTGAAGAGAACAAGTACCGCTGCTGGCTCGAAGTGGAGTCGGCGGCCAGCAGCGTTCTGGCCGAAGACGGCGTGATTCCCGCCGTCGCTGCCCAGGCCATCGCCACCAAGGCCGGCTTCACCGTCGCCCGCATCCAGGAGATCGAGGCCGAGGTCAAGCACGACGTGATCGCCTTCACCACCGCCGTGGCCGAGACGCTGAAGGCGCGGGGCCTTGATGCCGAATCGCGCTGGCTGCACTATGGGCTGACCTCGAACGACATTGTGGACACCGCGCAGGCGCTGCAGATCAAGGAAGCCTCCGCGCTGCTGCGCGCCGGGCTGACTGGCTTCCTCGCCGTTCTCAAGCGGCGCGCGCTGGAGTTCAAGCACACGCCGACGATTGGCCGCACGCACGGCATTCACGCCGAGCCGACGACCTTCGGACTCAAGCTGCTCAACTGGTTCGCCGAGATGGAGCGCAACCTGGCCCGCTTCGACGCGGCGGCGGAGGAGATGCGCGTCGGCAAGCTCAGCGGCGCAGTGGGAACCTTCGGCCACCTGAAGCCGGAGCACGAAGAGCGCATCTGCGCGCGGCTCGGCCTGAAGCCCGCGCCGGTGGCCACGCAGGTCATTCAGCGCGACCGCCACGCCGCCTACATCTCAACGCTGGCGATTATTGGCAGCACGCTGGACAAGATCGCCGTCGAGGTGCGCCACCTGCAACGCACCGAGGTGCGCGAGGCTCAAGAGTACTTCAGCGAAAAGCAAAAAGGCTCCTCGGCGATGCCGCACAAGAAGAACCCCATCACCAGCGAGCAGATCAGCGGCCTGGCGCGCGTGCTGCGCGGCAATGCGCAGGCGGCCCTCGAGGACATCGCGCTGTGGCATGAGCGGGATATTTCGCACTCGTCGGTGGAGCGCGTCATCTTCCCCGACTCGACCGTGCTGGTTGACTATCTGCTGGCCAAGACGACCGATCTGATCGACCGCTTGCTGGTCTATCCGGAGCGCATGAAGAAGAATCTGGAATCGACCGGCGGGCTGATCTTCAGCGGCCAATTGCTGCTCGATCTGGCCGAGGCGGGCATGATGCGCGAGGACGCGTACCGGCTGGTGCAGTCGCACGCTATGCGCGCCTGGAAGGAAGAGCTGATCTTCCGCGATGAAGTAGCGCGAGACGCGGCGATCACCGCGCTGCTTACACCGGAAAAGCTGGAAAAGACCTTCGACTATACGCGGCAGTTGGGCAATGTGGACGCGATCTTCCAGCGGGTTTTGGGATGAAAGTCTCAGATGCAGGTGTTTACTTTGAAATTACCTGCAAGTTTTCAGAAATATAAATAGGGGGAGAGGGGGGATACCCTCTTGGGCGTAGGCACGTCAGCAGGAAGAACCGGCAGCGATGAAGGGTGGTTGGTCATTCTTGAATTGTGCGCTTCCGAAGGGTAATTCTCTGCAATCCTGGGAAGAAATCCTGATAGTTTATTGCAAAGCTGCTTTCCGTAGGCAGATTGGGCGTGAGAAGACGATGAACGAGAGACCGGAAGACAATCCTCCGCGCGTGCTGCAGGTGGTCCAGGCGGCCGCGGACGCGGAGGCAGAGGGCGACGCGGGCTTTGCCGAGTTGATTCTCTCGGCGCTGGTCGAGGAGTTTCCCCGCTCGGCGCTGGCCCACGCCTATCTCGGCTGGATTCTCTCCCACCGCGCCAAGCACCGCCCGGCCATCGAGCATGGCCGCGTGGCGATTCAACTGGCGCCCGCCTCGGAGCGAGCCTCCATGCTCTTCTTCCGCATGTTGTGGGCCGCCGGCGAGCGCAACGACGCGCTCAATGAGGTGAAGCGCTTCACGGCCATCGGCCACTCCGACGAATACTCCCGAATGCTGGAGGAGTGGGCGCGGATGGACGAGTAGCCGCTGTCGTTTCTCATTTGCCGAAGTGTACTCTTTGGAGTACAATTAAAGGAAGGTACGTGCTTGGAAGACGATAAGAAGCTGCCGGTCGCGTTTTATCGTTCCAAGGCGGGCGCCGAGCCGGTTTTGGATTGGCTCCGCGAGCTGTCTCCAGAGGATCGGCAGGTTCTTGGGCGTGATCTTCGGCTAGTGGAGATGGGTTGGCCGGTCGGGATGCCGCTTTGCAGGCCGTTGGGCGGCGGGCTTTGGGAGGTTCGCAGCAAACTCTCAGGCAACCGGATTGCGCGCGTGATCTTCTGTGCTTCGCAGGGTTTCATGGTCCTGCTGCACGCATTCATCAAAAAGACGCAGAAGATTCCGCAACCGGAACTGGATTTGGCCAAGTCGCGACGGAAAGAGGTTGAGCAATGAAACGCAATCCGCATATCGGCTCTTCGCTGGATGATTTTCTCAAAGAAGAGGGGCTTTTCGAGGATGCGACCAACTACGCCGTCAAGCGGGTTTTGGCGTGGCAGGTGGAGAAGGCCATGCAGGAGCAGGGCATCACCAAGGTAGAGATGGCGCGCCGCATGGGCACCAGTCGTGCGCATTTGAACAAGCTGCTCGACCCGGAGAACGACAAGGTGCAGTTGGATACGGTGCAGCGAGCTGCCGCGGCGGTGGGACGGCGGTTGAGGCTGGTTTTGGTGTGATGTGGCGAGCACTTATACGCAATTGCGGAATCGTGTACGATGAACGGTATGTGTTTGGGTAAGCGGGGTTTGCGCCGTCCCTACGGGACTCCGGTCTTTGTGGTGGGACAGCTACCCCACCGTTGAAACGGTAGGCTAATCACCGTTGCGCCTACGGCGCGGTTGCTTCGATCCCGTATTTCGAAATCGGAACCAGACGTCACCAGCAAGTGGAGATAAAGTATGAAAATCGTCGATGATGAAAAGTTCGCTAAATCGGATTCACCTGAACGCATCTCGATACGTGCCAAGATGGCTGCCTTTTCAGAGCTTTTATTTGTGATATTACCTTTTATTGTCATAGCAATAACCCTTGGTCACAGAGGAGAATTGTCGACTATTTTTTCTCTTCCGGAATGGTCGATAGTTTCAGCAGTTATTATTGGTCAGAGTATGATTCGACTCGTTTCAGTTGTGCTCGACACAAAACCGGCATATAAGGAGGGCATCTTATTTATTTTGTCCCTCCTACTTGTTTTACTTCTCGTCCCAAGCCTCGTGATATTGGCCATAATTCTTACTTCTACAGAAGTTACAAAAGTACTGACTTATGCGCAAGCAGCTTTGTTTATCGTTTGCGCGCTTACATTTTGCGGGACGTCCTATTTGGAAACAGCTTTAAGGGTTTCGAATGATTAATCAACTCAAAACAGGTCGGAAGATATAAATGTTTTTTCAATTCATCAAATAAAGAGTTCACATTGAGGAAGCCATGAACCTTACCGTAGCAATTACCGGCGCATCGGGGGCGGTCTTTGGGCGCGAGATGCTGCGCGCGCTGGAGACCGACGAGCGTGTGGAGCGGCTGCATTTTGTGGCTTCGGAGAACTCGCTGCGCGTGATGGCCGAGGAACTGGGCGTTTCTGGCCGCAACAATTTGTTGGAAAAATTGCTCGATGCGCCTTCCGCGAAGACCGTCCAACACTCCGACGCCGACATTGGCGCGGCGATTGCTTCGGGGAGCTATCCGTCCAACGGCATGATTATCCTGCCCTGCTCGATGGGGACGCTCGGGGCGATTGCCAACGGGCTGGCTAACTCGCTGATTACCCGCGCCGCCGACGTGACGTTGAAGGAGCGGCGGCCGCTGATCCTCTGCGTGCGGGAGACACCCTTCAATCGCATTCATCTCAGAAATATGACGCTGGCTGCCGAAGCCGGCGCGGTGATCTTTCCCTGCATCCCGGCCTTCTACAACCAGCCGCAGGATTCAACCGAGATGGCGCGGCAGTTTGTCTATCGCGTGCTGGCGCATATAGGGCTGCCGCAGGAGGGGGCGTTTGTCTGGGGCAGGGAATAGGGAATAGGGAACAGGGATCAGGGGTCAGGGATTGCAAGATCGATTCTGCTTTGATTGAGCAATTCTGTCGATAATATCGGCAAGATTACCATTGGAGATGTTCGATACATCCACGCCGTAGAGATCGCGAATCTTCTCAAAGTATTCGTTGATTGAGTCTCCCAGCGCGAAATCCCAAAGAGAAGATTCATCCGAAATCCATGCCTCTTCATGACCCAACACAGATTTCAGAAACTCTTCTACCATGGCTGAGTTTTCCAATATGCGCGCCTGTGAAGCAAATTCTATCGGAACGCGCGTTCCGGGACGTGGCATTGCGTCTCGACACATTCGCGCACCATAAAAGAGTTCGGCAAGATTTCGAATAGCATTTTTCGGTGTTTCACCGGTAGCGGATAATCCAACCCAGTTGACGATGTCAGCTCTGTAGGCTTGTATCTTTCGACTATTCGAGATGATGCCACTTTTTCGATTCTCAGTTTGCTTGACCACTTGAACCGGATAGTCTCGAAGTTTCCATCGTTTTTTCAGGAAAGATAAGGCGAACTTCCAGCTTGCGAAAAATTGACGGCGAATGTTCGCTATTCGGATATATTTCATCTTGAGAATTATATAGGCCGCGCTCAACCACGAAATGCAACCACAGGTTCTTCGACTCCGTTGGGCGCAAAAAACGCGCCAAACTCCGCTCAGGATGACAGATTTTTTGAGATTCCATCTTCTGTTAATGACGGCAAGCCTTCGGCTTTCATCCTTTGTTGGTACATCTCGCTTCGAATCTCGTCAACAAAACCCTCGACATCATCCTCGGTATAGTTGTTTGGTTTACGTTCTTCCGCTTCGGCGCGGGCGAGGATGAGCTTGCGGCTTATTCGCTCCATGCGATAGCTGCGGAAGGCCTCGCGGAAGAGTTCGCTGATATTGCGGCTCTCCTCGTCGGCCACGGCGACAACTTGCTTGGCCAGATCCTCGGGGAAACTGATGGTGAAGACGCGGGAGGCGCGGGGGCGGGTGGTTTTCATGGAAGAATTATTACATATTACGACATTGTCGTACAGGTTTTTCCTGCGCCTTCTCAATTTATTTGACAATTCCCCCGCCTGCCGTGAATACTGCTTTTATGCTGAATGCAGGCAAAACCGGATTCGAGGCCATGGCCATGTGTATGTGTCTGGCGTGCGGACCCGTCCGTTTGGCTTGCGAGAGGCAGATGCGTTAAACGCAACCGATCTTGAAGCTAAACGGCCCGGTCCGATGAGGATGCGGGCTTTTTTGTTTGTGGGGAAGATCACGAACCGCAGGTCCTTCGACTTCGCTGCGCTCCGCTCAGGATGACAGCATAGTTGGGGAGATCAACGATTCCCACCCTAGCCGCAAAAACAAGAACGCGGCGAGGGTGGGGCACCCAGAATTTGTGCATGGTTTCCCAGGTCCGAAAATCCGGACCTGGGGCACCCAGCAGTGATGGAATGATTGAATAGCACGATCTAGACCAATCACCCGAAGGAGAACGCGATGTCCGAAGCCAAGCAGCACTTTGCCACCCTTGCCGTTCATGCCGGTCAATCCCCTGACCCCACCACCGGTTCGCGCGCCGTTCCGATCTACCAGACCACCTCCTACGCCTTTCAGGACGCGGACCACGCGGGGCGGCTCTTCGCGCTGAAGGAGTTCGGCAACATTTATACGCGCATCATGAATCCCACCACCGACGTGCTGGAGAAGCGCGTGGCGGCGCTGGAGGGTGGCGTGGCTGCGCTGGCCGTGGCCTCCGGGCAGGCGGCCTCCACGCTGGCGGTGACGACGCTGGCGCAGGCGGGCGAGGAGATCATTTCCACGACTTCGCTCTACGGCGGCACCTACAACCTCTTCCACTACACGCTGCCCAAGCTGGGGATTACCGTGAAGTTTGTGGACGCGGACGACTTTGACGGGCTGCGCGCGCTGATCAACCCCAAGACGCGGGCGATCTATACCGAGACGCTGGGCAACCCCAAGCTGGATGTGGTGGAGATCGACAAGCTGGCGGCGATTGCGCACGAGAACGGCCTGCCGCTGATTATCGACAACACGGCGGCCTCGGCGGCGCTGGTGCGGCCCATCGAGTGGGGCGCGGACATTGTGATCAACTCGGCGACCAAGTTCCTGGGCGGGCATGGCACCTCGATTGGCGGCGTGATCGTGGACGCGGGCAAGTTCGACTGGGCGGCCTCCGGGCGCTTCAAGGAGTTCACCGAGCCGGACCCCTCGTATCATGGACTGGTGTACACCGAGGCCTTCGGGCCGCTGGCGTTCATCCTGAAGGCGCGTGTGCAGGGCTTGCGCGACACCGGCGCGGCGCTCTCGCCGTTCAATGCGTTTCTGCTGCTGCAAGGGATTGAGACGCTGCACCTGCGGCTGGAGCGGCACTCGGCGAATGCGCTGGCCGTGGCCAAGCACCTGGAGAAGCATCCGGGCGTGGCGTGGGTGAATTATCCGGGGCTGGAGTCGAGCCTGTACTTCAAGCGCGCGCAAAAGTATCTGCCCAACGGCAAGGGCGGCCTGCTGACCTTTGGCGTGAAGGCCGGCGCCGAGGGTAGCTACGAGGCCGGCAAGAAGCTGATCGATTCGCTGAAGCTCTTTTCGCTGCTGGCCAACATCGGCGACGCCAAGTCGCTGGTGATTCATCCGGCCTCGACGACGCATGCGCAACTCACTGCGGCCGAGCAGGCCGATACCGGCGTGACGCCGGAGCTGGTGCGGCTGAGCGTGGGCATCGAGGACATCCGCGATCTGATTGCCGATCTGGATCAGGCGATTTTGGCGGCGAATGGGCAGAGCGCATCCTGATTGAATGGTTGTTTGGGTGAGTCTCCCCGGTCCCCAAAAGCGAGGGACCGGGGGCACCCGCGCGGCATAAGGAGCGTGGCATGAAGAGCGCAGAAGACGGTGCGTGTAGCACAATAGGAATCATGAGTGAAACACGAGCCGGGACCGGAGTCTCGCCGCCCGCCAAGCCCCTGCTGTCGCCCACCTATGAAGGCGACTTTGTATTGGACGAGCCTCTGGAGCTGGAGTGCGGGCGCACGCTCTCTGGAGTTACGCTGCATTACGCCGTCTACGGGCGGCTGAATGCGGCGCGCAAGAACGCCGTGCTGGTCTGCCATGCGCTGACCGGCTCGGCGCTGGTCGGCCAGTGGTGGCCGGAAATTTTTGCTCCCGGCGCGGTGCTCTCGCTGGAGCAGGATTTTGTCATCTGCATCAATATGCTGGGTTCGTGCTACGGCTCGACCGGCCCCGGCTCGGTGGACCCGGCGACCGGCAAGGCCTACGGCTCCAGCTTTCCGCTGGTTTCCATCCGCGACAATGTACGCGCGCAGGCCAAACTGCTGGATTCCTTGGGCATCCGGCGGCTGCGGCTGGTTCTGGGCGGCTCCATCGGCGGAATGCAGGCTCTGGATTGGGCGATGCACGATCCCGAGCGCGTGGAGCGGGCGGTGATTATTGGCGTGGCCCCGCTGCAGGCGATGGGCCTGGCGCTGAACCATTTGCAGCGTCAGGCGATTCAGCGCGATCCGGAGTGGGAGGGCGGCAATTATCTGCCGCAGAAGCCGCCGCGCAACGGGTTGGCCTTTGCCCGCCAGATCGCCATGCTCAGCTACAAGTCGGCGGAGCTTTTTGACGAGCGCTTCGGGCGCAAGCCGAACCGCAACGGCGAAGACCCCTGGGAGGCGGGCGACGCGCAGGGCAGCCTGGGGTTGATCGGCGGGCGCTTCGACATTGCCGGCTATCTGGACCATCAGGGCGAGCGCTTCATCAGCCGCTTTGACGCCAACTCCTATCTGGCCATTCTGCGCACCATGGATACCTGGGATCCGCTGCGCGGCTGCGCCTCGTCCGAGGAGGCTTTTGGCGGGATTCGCGCGCGGCTGAGCTTTGTAGGCATCAGTTCGGACTGGCTCTTTCCGCCGCAGAGCGTGCGCGACTTTGCCTATATGATCCGCGCCGCCGGCGTGCAGGCCGATTACCGGGAGATGACCAGCGCGCACGGCCATGACGCGTTTCTGGCCGAACAGGCGGAGCTGGTCAGGCTGCTGCAATGACAGGGATCAGGGATCAGGGAACAGTTTTGGATTTCTTGGTGTCTAATCGGATATGCGGCTGTTTGAGCGTCCAAACCGTGGAAGAAAAGAGCAGGCGGGCGAGTTTTTCGTCTTTCGGCAGGCTCAAAATCCTGTTAAGACGCATTCTGACCCCTGATCCCTGCCCCCTGATCCCTGATTTTTTTTAACTTCTCTTGTCAGGGGCAGCGGGGCTTTCTATAATCCTTCCAATACCGCATTGAAAACCGTGGTATGGTTTATCCGATACCCCGGCGCTCAGCCAACCGGTCAAACGGGCGGGCAAACCGTGAGCGAGTGCATGAACATTGATCTCCATTTCGGCAGTTCCCAGGAGTACTGAATGAAGAAGATAGTCTTCGCGTCTATGATGGCATTGGCGAGCGTCAGCCTCGTCTCCTCGCCCATGCTGCGTGCCCAGGATTCAACCCTACCCGCGGCCGAGTACAACGCCTACGATATGGCCTGCGGCAACTGCGCCAGCAACCCAACACAGGATCCAAGCACCATCCTTACCAAAGCCTCGGCTCCGGCCCTGGAGAGCTTTTTAGCCGCTTATCCGCAGAGCGTCGTCAAGAAAGCCGTTCTCGATATGCTGCTGGATAAGTACTACAACCCCGCGCCGGCCGGTTTGGGCAATTCCGACAAGGCGCTCGACGCGGCCAGCCGCATTCTCCAGATTGACCCCAATAACATGAAGGCCATCCTCTACTCGGTCATCATCAAGAAGGGCCAGTGCGCCAAAAGTGTCAATCCCAAGACCGGTGTCAGCAGCGATCCGGCGACTTGCGACGATGCCGCCGCGATTGCCCGCAAGGGCTTGCTTGTGCCCAAGCCGGCCGGCGTGGCGGACGACGCTTGGAAGTCGCAGACAGGCTTGGCCTTCCCCAACTTCCACTCGGCCATCGCCGCCGATGACGCATACGCCAAAAAGGATTTCAAAGCCGCGGTCGACGAATATACGCAGGAGTTGATGATTTACTCCGATCATGATTCTCAAACCGTGGGTCTGATGGACACCTACCTGCTGGCTCAGGATTATACCCAGCCGGGCGCCAAGGATCTGGTGAAGGCGGTCTGGTTCTATGCGCGCGTCTGGAACTTCGTCCCTGCGGGAAGCAAGCCCAACATTGAGAAGCAGCTGGAATACTGGTACAACAAATTCCACGGCAACCTGGACGGCTTGAACGACCTCAAGGCCAAGGCCGCCCTCACCACCTTCCCCAGCGGCTTTGAACTCAAGCCGGCCCCGACACAGGCTGAGATTGCGCACACCGCGCTGATCAGCGGCAAGCCCGAGGATCTGAATCTCGGCGACAAGGAGTTCATCCTGGCCAACGGCGCCAAGGAAGACGCCGACAAGCTCTGGTCGATCATGAAGGATCAGGCAACCCCGGTTCCGGGAACCGTGATCAGCGCTCCCGCGTCGGCCATCAAGGTTACCGTCACCCAAGGCGTCAAGCCGAGCGAGTTCTCCGTCAAGCTGGCCGCTCCGGTCGCCTGCGGCAGCTTTGCGGCTCCGGCAGCCACCGATCTGAAGGCACAGCAGGATTTCATTTTGGCCAATGGCGTCAAGGACGACACTGCCAAGCTCAGCGCTCTCTTCGACGATGCCAAGACGCCGATCAAGAAGATTGTGATTGAGCCCGTCGTTGAGACGATCAACATGGCCGTCACCGCGGATGCAAGAACCGCCAATGTCGCCGACTTCATTGTCAATCTGAAGACTCCGGTCTCCTGCAAGGAATCTCCTGCCGCGGCTTTTGTCTATGGCCTGCAAGGCAAAGGGCAACCGGAGCTGGACGGCACCTACGACACCTACAAGCTGACTCCAGCCACGGAGACCGCTGCATCATCCGCGCAGATCGTGCTGCGCGACGGAACCATCATCGCCGAGAAGAAGAAGCCTGCCGGCCCGGCCCACAAGCCGTCCGCCGCGCACCACGCCGCGCATTGATCCTTTCAACCGGTTCATCGGTTTGTGAACCGGTTGTTCGCCTGATGCAATCCTCGCCGCCGGAGCCAGCGCGATTCCGGCGCGATCCAATCACTCCTGGACCATCAAGGGCAGCCTGCAAAGGCTGCCCTTTTTGTCTGCAAAGAAACAATCTGTAACGCAGACACTATCTGTAGCGCAGACACTATCTGTAGCGCCGGTCTCCAGACCGGCTGTCGTGTGGGCGTCCTCGCCCGCACCGGCTTTTCTGCTCTGCGGGTCAATAGCGGCCATGAGGAACTGTTCTGAAACTCATTCCTGCAATTCCTGGGCGCCCCCATGGCAATCGCATTTGAAATCATCTGGAGGGAGCAGGGGCATTTATGCCCCT